>CACYWI010000141.1 GCA_902778045.1 uncultured Eubacteriales bacterium | reverse complement strand
AGGTGGCGCCTCAGGTAGGACTCGAACCTACAACCCTTCGGTTAACAGCCGAATGCTCTGCCATTGAGCTACTAAGGCATGTCGTATTTCAACCGACGGATGATATTATAGCAAAGACAGGGCAGACTGTCAAGGGATTTTGGAGATTTTGGCAGAATTTACTTATTATCGCCAAAATCTCCAAATCTATCCAATTCCCCTCTCGCAGAGGCGGGTCAATCGAGATATCGTGACGCACATCCCTCCGTAAGCGTGCCAACGCCCGCCATTGCCCGGGCACCGGTTCCTGTCACCGGAGGCTTTCCATCAGAGAGGTCTGCAAGGCGTCCGAAGCCCAAAGGGGAAAGGCACGGGGGGAGCCCCTGTCCGGTCAATAATGATCGAAGCTCGCCCTGCCGGTCACAGCCTCCGCAATCTTGTCCATATACTTCTTCGTGGTCGGATGGCTGAGGTACTCCTCCAGGCGCTCCTCCTCGTCGATGTCCACGACGACCATGATATCGTAGTCGCCCGGCTTACAGCCGCGGAACACCACCGGGTGGTTGAGCCAATCCAGCTCGTCGTCCAGCTTGCGATAGGCCTTCATCAGCTTTTCCTGGATCTCCACCGGGTCCGCACCCGGAACCAGTTTCAGCAATTCATAATGTTTCATAGCGCACCTCATATCATCGCGGACGTGCCTTCTGGCGCGTCCGCGAAATTTCGTTGGGGGGATTCTTTACAGCGCGACCTCGTCGCCCAGCAGCTCGGCCAGCACCTTCTCCTTGACCTCGGAGACGGTGGTCTCGCGGATCTTCTGCCTGAGGGGCAGCACGGAGCGCGGGGAGACCGACAGCTCGTCGATGCCGATGGACAGGAAGGTCTCGGTGAGCTCCAGGTCCGCGCCCAGCTCGCCGCAGATGCCGACCCACACGCCGTTCTTGTGGGCGTTGTCACACACCATCTTCAGAAGCCGCAGCACCGCAGGATGATGGGGGTTGAAGAAGCGGCCCAGGTCGTTGTTCTGGCGGTCGCAGGCCAGGGTGTACTGGGTCAGGTCGTTGGTGCCGCAGGAGAAGAAGTCCACCAGTTTGGCCAGGCGGTCGCTCATCACCGCGGCGGCGGGGGTCTCGATCATGATGCCAATCTGCACATCATCTGCAAAGGGCTTGCCCTCGGCCGTCAACTCCTTCTTGACCAGCTCGCACATCTTCTTGGCTTCCTTGACCTCCCAGACGCTGGTGACCATCGGGAACATGATGCCCAGCTTGCCGAAGGCGGAGGCACGGTACAGCGCGCGCAGCTGGGTCTTGAAGATCTCCGGCCGGTTCAGGCAGATGCGCAGCGCGCGGTTGCCCAGCGCCGGGTTCTCCTCCTTGGGCATCTGGAAGTAGTCGATCTGCTTGTCCGCGCCGATGTCCAGCGTGCGGATGACGACCTCCCTGCCGCCCATGTCGGACAGTACCTTCTTGTAGGCCTCGAACTGGTAATCCTCGGTGGGATAGTCCGAGCAGTTCAGGTACAGGAACTCCGAGCGGAACAGGCCCACGCCGCCGCCGTCGTTGCCCAGCACCATGGCCACGTCCTCGGGATTGCCGATGTTGCAGAACACCTTGATGCTCTGGCCGTCCTTGGTGACGTTGGGCTGGCCCTTCAGCTGCTCCAGCAGCTTCTGGCGCTTCAGCTGCTCCTCGCGCTTGGCCATCATCACGCCGCGGGTGGCCTCGTCGGCATCCAGAACGATGCTGCCGGTGGAGCCGTCCACGATCACCTCGCGGCCCTCGTACTCCGGCTTCAGCTGGTCGCCCACGCCGATGATGGCGGGGATGCCCATCGTGCGGGCCAGTATCGCGGTGTGGCTGGAGCCGCTGCCGCCCTCGGTGATGAAGCCCAGGATCTTGGCCTTGTCCAGCTGCACGGTCTCGCTGGGGGCCAGATCGTCCGCCGCCAGCACCACAGGCACGGGGCTGTCGATGCCGCCCTGCACCACGCCGGTGAGGATGCCGATGATGCGGCCGGACACGTCCTTCACATCCGCGGCGCGGGCCTGCATGTAGGTATCGTCCATCTGGGCGAACATCTCGGCGAACTGGGCCGCGGTATCGGTGACGGCTGCCTCGGCATTCAGCTTTTCTTCCTTGATCAGGCCCTCGATGGCCTCCTCATAGTCCATGTCCTCGGCCATCATCTGATGGGTCTCGAACAGGAACGCGGCCTCCTCGCCAGCCTCCGCCAGCGCCTTTTCATACAGCTCGCCCAGCTGCTCCACGGCCTTGGCCTGGGCCGCCTTGAAGCGGTCCCACTCCGCGGCGGGATCCTCCACCTGATAGCGGCGGATCACGCTCTTCGCGCGCTGGTAGTAGTACAGCGGCCCCATGGCCACGCCGGTGGATACGCCTTTGCCCTGGATAGAAATCATTTTCTCATTCCCCTTTCATAATACTATATAGCCATCATATACAATTAATTAGGAATGGGGAATGAGGAATGAGGAATGGCGGTCCAAATCCCTCCGGGATTTGTTTGATTAATCATGGAACCCGCTTAACGCATTCCCATGAATCCAATCCGGGAAATCCGCCAGGATTTCATCCACCATTCCTAATTCCTAATTCCTCATTGCTTCGACATCGAGCCTGGTGTCAGAACACCAAACCCCGGCTTATTTTGCTCCGTACTCCACGCCATCCAAGTCGTCGGAGTTGGTCAGCAGCACGGCCACGGTATCGCTGAAGCCGGCGGCCTTGATCTTGGCGCGGTCAAAGCGGATCAGGGGCTGGCCGGCCTTGACCTGGTCGCCCTCCTTCACCAGGCAGTTGAAGCCGTCGCCGTTCATGCTGACAGTGTCCACGCCCACGTGGATCAGCAGCTCCATGTCGTTGGCGGCCACGCCCACGGCGTGCTTGCTCTCGGCCACGGAGGTGATTTCGCCGTCGAAGGGGGCCACGACCACCTCGTCGGTGGGCTCCACGCCCACGCCCACGCCCAGCACGCCGCTGGCGAAGGTGTCGTCCGGGATCTTGTCATAGGGGATCACGTTGCCCTTCACCGGCTGCAGCACGGTGCCGTTGGCGCAGCGGATGACGCTGGTTGTGGGCGCCTCGAGCTTCGCGGGAGCGGGGGCCGCCGCGGCGGGCACCGCCTTGGGGGCGTCCTCCTTCCAAATCACGGTGGTCAGGCCGAAGGCCACGCCCGCGGCGATCAGCAGCTCGACCAGGTACAGCGGGATGTTGTTCACCGCGGGGATCGCGGGGATGCCGGTGACGCCGTACACGGGCGCGCCCAGCTTGAACAGGCTGCCGAACAGGGAGCCCACCGCGCCGCCGGCCATGCCGCAGATGAAGGGCTTCATGAAGCGGAAGTTGATGCCGAAGATGGCGGGCTCGGTGATGCCCAGCGAGGCGGACAGCGAAGAGGGCAGCGCCACGGACTTGGTTTTCTGGTTCTTCACCTTCAGCGCCACCGCGAGGCAGGCGCCGAACTGGGCGAAGTTGGCCGCGGAGGCGATGGGCATCCAGGTGTTCAGGCCGGTCTGGGCGATCATGCCGGCCTCGATCACATTGTACATGTGGTGCAGGCCCATGACAACAGTCCAGGGATAGATCGCGCCCATCACCACGGAGCCGATCAGCGAGCTGGCCAGCCACTTGGCGCCGGTCAGCACCCAGTTCTCCAGCACGGAGAACACGGGCCCGATGATGGTGAAGGTGACGAAGGAGGTGACCAGCACGGTGCACAGCGGGGTGACGAACAGGTCGATCATCTCCGGCACCTTCTTGTGCAGCCACTTCTCGATCACGCTCATCAACAGCACGGCCAGTATGACGGGTATCACATGGCCTTGGTATCCCACTTGTTGGACGGTAAAGAAGAACAGGTGCCAGGTTGGTATCTCTCCGGCGGCGTAATTGCCCACGGTCCAGGCGTTGATCAGCGCGGGATGGACCATCATCAGGCCGATGACCGCGCCCAGGAAGATGTTGCCGCCGAACACGCGGGCGGCAGAGATGGCCACCAGCACCGGCAGCAGCGCGAAGGCGGTGTTGGCCACCAGGTCCAGGAAGGCGAACCAGTCGCTCTGGCCAAAGGCGGGCCAGAACTTCGGGATGGCTTCGACGATACCCATCATCAGGCCGGAGGCCACGATGGCGGGCAGGATCGGCACGAACACGTCGCCCGGAGTCTTCAGGATCTTCTTCCACAGCGGCATCTTGCTGGCCGCGGCGGCCTTCACGTCTGCCTTGCTGGCGGCGGAGGCGCCGGTGACGGCCAGGAACTCATCGTAGACCTTGTTGACGGTGCCGGTGCCGATGATCAGCTGCAGCTGACCGTTGGATTCGAACATGCCCTTGACGCCGTCGATGTTCTCCAGGACCTCCTTGTTCACCTTGCTGTTGTCCGCGATCACCAGCCTCAGCCGCGTGGCGCAGTGGGCCGCGCTGATCACGTTGGAGCCGCCGCCGATATTGGCCGCGATCTCCTCAGCGCACTTGCGATAATCCAGTGCCATGGTATCTCCCCTCTCCATATTCCCGCGGCCATGTTAAACTCACCGCCGCAGATTTAACTTCATTTTACTATAATCCGGCGCAAAAGTAAAGCAAAACGCTGAAATTGTCCTTATTTCGTATCAAATCGCGGCCCTCGGGCAGACTATGCAGGCGCGCATCGACCCCTGCAAAACGTTCACAGTTTGTTCACGTCTAAATTAGCACTCGCCTCTTGACAGTGCTAACAAAACGCGTATAATTATATCTGAACGAAGGGAGAACGGCCGATGGGCCGGGACCCGGGGTCCAGGCGACGACATAAAAGGAGGTATGACTTATGTTGATGCCGAGTATCTTTGGTGAGAACCTGTTTGATGAGTTTTTCAATGATTGGAACCGCGAGTTCCGCAATATGGACCGCCAGCTGTACGGCAAGAACGCGGCCCGGGAAATGAAGACCGACGTGCACGAGCACGAGGACCACTATGAGGTGGATATCGACCTGCCGGGCTTCAAAAAGGAGGATCTGAGCCTGACGCTTGAAAACGGCTACCTGACCGTCACCGCCGCCAAGGGCCTGGACAAGGACACCACCACAAAGCAGGGCAAGGTCATCCGCCAGGAGCGCTATGCCGGCACGATGCAGCGCAGCTTCTACGTGGGCGACGCGCTGACCGAAACCGACATCGGCGCAAAGCTGGAAAACGGCGTGCTGAGCCTGTGCATCCCCAAGAAGGATGAACGAAAGATGCCCGAAAAGAAGGTCATTATGATCGAGGGCTAAACCAAATTGCGAAGCGGCGTCCCGCGAAAGCGGGGCGTCGTTTTTTGATTGACAGCGGCAGGTGCATGGCGCTAAAATAGATCATCAGGATTGGAGCGATGTACCATGCGAATCATATTTGTGCGCCACGGCGAGCCCGATTACGCCCGGGACTGCCTGACCGACGAGGGCCAGCGCCAGGCCGAGGCGGCGGCGGAGCGGCTGGCGGGCGAGGGCATCACCCGCATCTTTTCCTCGCCCAACGGCAGGGCGAAGCAGACCGCCGCGGCCACGGCCCGGCGGCTGGGCCTGCCGGTGGTGGTGCTGGATTACATGCACGAGATCACCTGGGGCGGCCCGGACATCCCCGTGGG
>CACYWI010000140.1:13641-17313 GCA_902778045.1 uncultured Eubacteriales bacterium | reverse complement strand
CGACGAGGCCCTGCGGGAGCTGAACCGGCGCATCGTGCGGCTGGGCCAGCAGCTGGACAAGCCGGTGTGCGCCACCGGCGACGTGCACTTCATGAACCCCACCGACGGCGTATACCGGGCCATACTGCTCACCAAGGAGGGCTATAAGGACGCCGACGAGCAGCCGCCGCTGTACTTCCACACCACCGACGAGATGCTGAAAGAGTTCAGCTACCTGGGCCGGGACGTGGCCCGCCAGGTGGTCATCGAGAACCCCAACGCCATCGCGGACAGGATCAGAGACGTGCGCATATTCATCCCCCACCCGGAGGGCAAGCCCACCTTCCAGCCCTATTGGGAGGAGGCCGAGGGCGAGCTGCGCCAGCTGGTGAACGACAAGGCCCACTTCCTGTACGGCGACCCGCTGCCGGAGATCGTGCAGAAGCGCATCGACAAGGAGCTGGGGGCCATCATCGGCTACGGCTTCTCCACGCTGTACATGATCGCGGTAAAGCTGGTGGCCAAGAGCCTTTCCGACGGCTACATCGTGGGCAGCCGCGGCTCCGTGGGCTCGTCGCTGGTGGCGTTCCTCTCCGGCATCACGGAGGTCAACGCCCTGCCGCCCCACTACGCCTGCCCCAACTGCCGGCACACCGAGTTCGACCCCGATCCCAACTACACCACCGGCCTGGACCTGCCGCCCAAGGCGTGCCCCGAGTGCGGCGCGATGATGAACAAGGACGGCTTCAACATCCCCTTCGAGGTATTCCTGGGCTTCAAGGGCGACAAGGTGCCCGACATCGACCTGAACTTCTCCGGCGAGTACCAGCCCCGGGCCCACGCCTACATCCAGGAGCTGTTCGGTAAGCCCTACTGCTTCCGCGCCGGCACCATCGGCACTATCGCGGAAAAGACGGCCTACGGCTATGTGCTGAAATACTGCGAGGAAAAAGGCATCACCCTGCCCCGCGCCGAGATGGAGCGCCTGGCCCGGGGCATCACCGGCGTGAAGCGCACCACGGGCCAGCACCCGGCGGGCATGGTGGTGCTGCCCAAGCAGTACGAGATCTACCAGTTCACGCCGATCCAGCACCCCGCTGACGACATGACCACCGAGACCATCACCACCCACTTCGACTTCAACAGCATGCACGACGTGCTGGTGAAGCTGGACGTGCTGGGCCACGACGATCCCACGATGCTCAGAAAGCTCCAGGACATCACCGGCATCGCGCCCCAGGCTGTGCCGCTGCACGACCCGGAGGTGTTCAAAAGCATCATCAGCCTGTTCACCAGTCCCGAGGCCCTGGGCCTGACCGCTGAACAGCTGGGCGTGGCCGAGAGCGGCACGCTGGGCGTTCCGGAGTTCGGCACATCCTTTGTACGGGGCATGCTGAAGGAGACCCGCCCCAGCACCATGGAGGAGCTGATCCGCATCTCCGGCCTGTCCCACGGCACCGACGTGTGGCTGGGCAACGCCCAGGACCTGGTGCGCCAGGGCATACCGCTGCGGGAATGCTTCTGCACCCGCGACGACATCATGAACGCGCTGATCGCCAGCGGCGTGGAGGCCTCCATGGCCTTCAAGACCATGGAGGCGGTCCGCAAGGGCAAGGGCCTGACCCCGGAGATGGAGGCCGCCATGCGCGGCGCGGACTGCCCGGAGTGGTACATCGACACCTGCAAGAAGATCAAGTACATGTTCCCCAAGGGCCACGCCGTGGCCTATGTGACCATGGCGCTGCGCATCGCCTACTTCAAGATCTTCTATCCCGCGGCCTACTACTGCTGCTACCTGGCCCGCAACGCCGAGAGCTTCGACGCCACCCGCATGACCAGCCGGGACGTGGACGCCCTGCGGGACATGATCGATGCCATCAAGGCGCTGGACAAGTCCGAGCGCACCGCCACCAAGGACGACGAGATCACCATCCTGGAGATCCTGATCGAGATGAACCTGCGGGGCGTGCACATCAAGCCCATCGACATCTACGCCTCCCGGGCCTCGGAGTTCTACATTGCCGACGACGGCGAGATCGTGCCGCCCATCAACAGCCTGCCCGGCATCGGCCAAGCGGCGGCGGAGGCCTTTGTGGAGGCCCGCAAGGCCGGTCCCTTCATCAGCCAGGACGATATGGTGCGCCGCAAGGTGTCCAAGTCCATGGTGGAGCAGCTGAAGCTGGCCGGCTGCCTGAACGACATCCCGGAGACCAGCCAGGTCACATTGTTTGAATTTGCCGCGATGTAAGGACAAGAGTGGAGAGTGAAGAGTGGAGTTTGGGTTGAAATCCCTGCGGGATTGCTCTGATTCAACGGGAAACCGGTCCCCAGCTGACTTCAACTCCACACTCTCCTATCTTCACTCTCCACTCTCCACTCTCATTCAACGAAAAAGGATTGATCCCCCATGCCCCCTTCCGAAAAGTACACCCAAATGACCACCGCTCCCATTCCGGGCCTGGTGACGCGGCTGGCGGTGCCCACGATCATCAGCATGCTGGTGACCGCCTTCTACAACATGGCGGACACCTTCTTCGTGGGGCGCATCGGCACCAGCGCCTCGGCGGCGGTGGGCGTGGTGTTCTCGGTGATGGCCATCATACAGGCCTGCGGCTTCTTCTTCGGCCACGGCTCGGGCA
The DNA here is from genome assembly GCA_902778045.1 of uncultured Eubacteriales bacterium. Taxonomy (GTDB): domain Bacteria; phylum Bacillota; class Clostridia; order Christensenellales; family Aristaeellaceae; genus UBA2862. The sequence goes on along the minus strand of CACYWI010000140.1, from coordinate 14,695 downwards.
ACTACATCTCCCGGGCGCTGGGGGCCGAAGACGGCCAGGACGCCGCCCGCATGGCCAGCACCGGCTTCTTCTGCGCGTTGATCGCCGGGGCCGTGCTGGGCGGGCTGGGCATCGCGTTCATCCGTCCGCTGGCAAAGCTGCTGGGCTCCACGGACACGATACTGCCCTACGCGGTGGATTACATGCGCTTCATGCTGATCGGCGCGCCGTGGATGATGGCATCGCTGGTACTGAACAACCAGCTGCGCTTCCAGGGCAGCGCCTTCTACAGCATGGTCGGCATCGCCACCGGCGCGGTGATCAACATCGGGCTGGATCCCCTGCTGATATTCACGTTCAAAATGGGCATCGCCGGGGCGGCGCTGGCCACGATCATCAGCCAGTTCGTCAGCTTCTGCCTGCTGCTGGCGGGCACCCAGCGGGGCGGCAACCTGCGGGTGCGGCCCGGGAACTTCTCCCCCAACGCCAAATACCTGAAGGCCATCGTCAACGGCGGCATGCCCTCGCTGTGCCGCCAGGGGCTGAACAGCGTGGGCACCATCTGCCTGAACCTGGGCGCGGGGGTCTACGGCGACGCGGCCATCGCGGCCATGAGCATCGTGGGCCGCATCGTGATGTTCGCCAACAGCTGCGTGATCGGCTTCGGCCAGGGCTTCCAGCCGGTGTGCGGCTTCTGCTACGGCGCGAAGAAGTACGACCGTGTGAAGCAGGCCTTTTGGTTCTGCGTGCGCACGGCCACCGTGTTCCTGTGCTGCGCCGCGGTGCTGGCCTTCGCCTTCGCGCCGCAGCTGGTGGCGGTGTTCCGCAAGGGCGACGCGGACGTGCTGGCCGTGGGCCAGGTGGCACTGCGGGCCCAGTGCCTCACCTTCCCCCTGTCGGCGTGGATCGTGCTGTGCAACATGATGATGCAGACCATCGGCAAATCGGTGCGGGCCTCGTTCCTGGCCATGGCGCGCCAGGGGCTGTTCTTCGTGCCGATGGTGCTGATACTGCCCCGGCTGTTCGGGCTGTTCGGCCTGCAGATCAGCCAGGCCATGGCCGACGTGATCACCTT
>CACYWI010000140.1:0-13616 GCA_902778045.1 uncultured Eubacteriales bacterium | reverse complement strand
ATGGCCACCCGCGGCTGAGTGCGCAGTTTCTTTCCCGAACCCTATCCCGAATTTCACAAAAAAAACATTCAAAAGGGTATTTACAAACCGCACCTGCTGTGTTATAATAACTCCTGTCGTCAGGACATGGGGCATTAGCTCAGTTGGCTAGAGCGCTACACTGGCAGTGTAGAGGTCACGAGTTCGAGTCTCGTATGCTCCACCAGCAAATAAAAGGGATTTGTCGATAAGACAAATCCCTTTTATTTGTATGTTGTTTGCACTGACGCGCAAATGATGTTCGGCTTCGCCGAATGATGCCGCTTCGCTGATGATGTGCCCCATAGGATGAAAGCGCGCATCACATGATTGAAGCCATCGGTTCCTCTCCTTCGTATTGCCTACTCGTTCTCCCCCCACATGGACAGTATGCAGCGCACCTCGCTCTGCTCGTCGTCCACGTAATCCACCTTCAGGCGCAGGTTCAGCGCCCCGCCGTCGTCGGTGCGCATCGTAAAGGGCGCGGAGAAGCCCTTGTGCTCGGTATCGCATTCCCTGCTCAGCGCTCCAAGCTTGTCCCGTTCCCCGGGCTGCAGCCGGCGCAGGAACGCGCCGCTGTCAAGCTCCGCCTTCAGCTGGTTGCGGGACAGGCCCATACTGCTCTCCAGGCCGTGGGCCACAACCTCGAAGCTGCTCCTGTTCGCCTTGCGGGTGAGGAAGATCACCGTGTTCGAGGAGAATCGGGCGATCAGCTCCATGCGCTGGCTGAGGCGGCTGATCTCGCTGACATTCCTCGCCGCACCGTAGAAGCGGCGGCTGCCGCCGGATTCGTTGAGAAAGAAAAAGTGGATCAGGAATGTGGAATAGCCCCCGTCGATGCGGGAGAAGCTCATCACGCCGCCGGCGCCGTTCAGCCGATCCTCGTAGGCGCGCGCCAGCAGCGCGCGCAGCTTCTTCGCGTCGGCATCGGTCATGAAGCGCTGTATGTCGTCCAGCCGCTCGTGGAAATCAGGCACGTTCACCGCCTCGAAGAACTGCTGGTTGAAGCGCACGATGTCCACCTGGCCGTCGTGAGCGGCGTAGATGGCGGCGGGGCCGATGATGTTGTTCAGCATGGAATCGCTGTAGATCGTGTCGTTGAGGAACTCGCGGATGCGGAACTGATCGTTGGCCTTGAACACGAAGCCGCGGTTCTCCACCTTGTCCGGATCGGCGATCAACGCCTCGAAGGACTCCGCCGGCATTGGCTTGTAGAAAAAGTAGCCCTGCATGTACTGGCAGCCCAGGCTCATCAGGTATTCCTGCTGGGCCTGGGTCTCCACGCCCTCCACGATGATCGGCAGCGCCAGGGTCTTTGCCATGCTCACGATGGATTCCAGGATGCGCATGCCCTTCCTGTCGCTGGTATCCCCCAGGTGCAGGAAGTAGGCGTCCAGCTTGATCACATCGATATTCAGCTCGTGCAGCATGTTCAGCGAGGAATAGCCGCTGCCGAAATCGTCCATCAGAACCACGAAGCCGTACTCCCGCAGGGTGGACACGGTCTGCCGCACCTTCTCGGAATCCTCGCCGCACACCGATTCGGTGATCTCGATCTTCAGCGCCGTCCGGGGCAGCCTGTAGTGATCCACCAGGTCGCAGAAATGCTCGGCGACGTTCATGGTAAAGATATCCACCTGCGAAACGTTCACCGACACCGGGATCAGCGGCAGGCCCGCGTCAAGGCACCTGCGGCACCACCTGCACACGCTCTCCCAGATGTACTTGTCCAGGTCGGGGATGAAGCCGTACTTCTCCAGCACCGGCACGAAGGCCGGAGGCGGCACTATCCGGCCGTCGGGCTTGATCCAGCGCGCCAGCGATTCCGCGCCCACGATGCCGCCCGTGGCGGCGTGGCACTGGGGCTGCAGGTAAAAGGTGATCTCTCCGTTTTTCAGCGCGTCCTGGAATTCGGAGAGTATGCGATAGTCCTCCGCCGTCTTGTTGTACATGGAGGGATCGAAGGTGCGGATGCGCTGCTTGAAATCCTGCTTGGCCAGCTGGCAGGCCAGCGAGGATTGGTCAAACAGGTTCAGTATCGAGGTATTGCCGTTGGAATAGCTGACGCCGAAGGCGGGCAGGAAGCCGATGGACACGCCAAAGCGCACGATGACCCTGTGGATCTTCTCGTACAGGCTGTCCAGCTGCACCCTTCCGGCGGGCACCAGCAGGCAGAAATCGTCGTTGCCCATGTAGCCCGCCAGGCCGTCGCAGCGGTCCGCGTCCTGTAAAAGGCCGGCGCCAATGCGGGCCAGCACCATGTCGCCGGCCTTGCGCCCATACCATTCGTTGAACAGCTTGAACTGCTCCAGGTCGATCACGACCAGCTCCCAGTTCGTCGCCCGGTCGGCCAGCAGCCGCTTGGCCGCGCTGTAAAAATCGTTGTCGCGCAGCAGGCCCGTCAGCACGTCGCGCTCCACGCGCTGGCTGCTGCGCACCCGGGTGTTCCCGGCCTCGCGATCCTTGATGTTCTGGATGTCGTAGACGTAGCAATAGACCACGCCGTCGGGCATGCCGAAGGCCTCGCCGCCCAGGATCACCTGCTCCACCCAGCGCCAGCCGCCCTCCGGGTTGCGCACGCGATGCTCGAATTCGATGATGCCGGGCATGTCCGAGGCAGCCAGCCGGGAGGCCAGTGTCTGCGGGCTCATCTGCTCGGCGTACAGCGCCTTGTCCTCCTCGTGGATCAGGTGCTGCAGGACATAGTCAAGGAAATTCCTGAGGGAGCCCTCCGTGGCGGGAACCTGGTATTTGCCTTCGATGTTGTACAGGAACCTGAACCTGTCCTCGTTCAGGTCGATGCCCAGCATCTCATCGTAGGACGAGTTGTTCAGGAAACTCAGCAGGTTTTCCTTGGACAGGCTCTCGCCCAGCATGTTGAGCAATTCCCTGATCATAATGGCATCCTCCCTGCCCCGCCCTGTCCGGGTGGCGCAATGTCGACGGCGCGCACACGGGCTATACCGCCTATTATCGTCATTATATCCTATATTTCACAGTATTGCAACCTTCTGCTCTGGCAAGGCGAGGTCTCGCAGACTTGCTGGCGGCAAGTCAAGAGGCCTCAACGCAGCCAGGGCGAAAAAGGCGCCCGCTGAATCGTTGGATTAAGCTGAGAGGAGTATTACGCAAATTCAGCCATCACAAGCATCAAAAAACCCTTCGACGGATGTCGAAGGGTTTTGCGCCTGGGATCAGCCCTCTTCCATGGCCATCATGCGGGCCTTCCTGTTCACCGCGGCCAGGAACTCCCGGGCGGACAGCTGGCCGGCGCTGTACTGCTCCATCAGCTGCCAGGCCTCGCCGGTGGTATCCTTGTTGAACCAGCTGGGCGTGGCGACGGCCAGGTTCTCGGCATTGGCCCGGTACCAGGCCAGCTTCTCCTCGGAGATCAGCCAGGCCTGGTTCTGCTTGTAATCCTCATATCCGCTGATGAAATTGGCCATGGCCTCCTGCATCATCTGCTTGTCCGCGGGGTCGGCCTCATCCACGTTCCTCTGCCACGTTTCGATCTGCCTTTCGTACCACGCCTGCTCCTCGTCGGCGTCGGCGCGGCGCACCGGCTCGGTGAGGTCCGGGCACAGCGCGTAGGCCAGCTCGTCCGGCATGCGGTCCACCAGCGATTCCAGGAAGGTCACGGCCTGCTCCCTGTGGCGGCTGTAGGGATTCACGAAGGCGGCGGTCAGCTGCACCGACAGCACGCCGGGCAGATCGTCGCCGAAGCCCATCGGCATGGGCTGGCAGTCGGTCATCATGTAATCGCCGAACATGTAGTTTGCGTCGAACTGGATCAGGTAATGGGTGTCGCCGCTCATGCCGTAGCCCATGCCGTCCTCGCCCTCCGGCTTGTCCGGCAGGCCGTATTCGCTGAAGTCGATCTGCTCCAGGCGCTCCAGGGTGGCGACCAGGCGCGGGTCCTCATAGTTGGGCAGCACATCGGCGGCGCTGCTGGCCTGCTCGAAGTCGTTGAGCACCCGCTGGCTCAGGAACTGCCTGAAGTCCTGGGCGTACATGCCGTCGTAGGTGAAGCTGTCCTTCTCGCCCAGCAGCCCCAGGTTCGGCTTCACGGTATCCTCCAGGAAGTCCAGGAAGCCCGGCCAGTCGTGGGGAACATCGTCGGCGTTGATGCCCATCTTCTCCATCAGCGACGTGCTCATGCCCATGCCGCTGCCGTCCAGGCCCACCGGCACCGCCACCAGCTCGCCGCCGTGGGTCAGCTTCTTCAGCAGGTTCGGATAGACGCGTTCGGCGAAGGCCTTCAGCTTCTCGCTGCCGTCCAGCGGCGCCATGTAGCCCCGGCTCAGCACCGCCTCATAGCTCCCGCCGTCGAAGCCGCCGGTCACATAGATATCCGTATCCGGGGTCTGGGTCATCAGCTCGTCCAGCATGTTGTAGCCTCCGTTGCCCAGCACCGGGGTCAGCTCCGGGTGCTCCACCGAGAAGGCGACGGCGGCCTTGTTCAGCCAATCGTAGTAATAGCCGCCCTCCACCTTCAATATGCTGTTCTCGTCCAGGCGGCCGTCGGTATCCATCACCGCCACGCCGCCGCTGAGCATGGCCGCATATTTTTTCCCAAGCATCGCGGCATGGTACGTCTGCACGGGCAGCGCCCCGATGGGCTCGCCCGCCTCGCCGGTGGCAAGGTCGATCGGGCACACGCGGCCGTCGAGCACGGCGTAGACCGCGCCGGTCTCGGCGTTCACGGCCGCGCCCTGCTCCTGCGCGCCGGTCACGCAGACCACCTCGGTGAGGCTCGCGTCGTCCTCGATCCTTGAGATGATCAGGCGGCTTTCGCCGTCCATGTAATCCCCGTAGGCCACCAGCACCCCGTCAGGACCGGGCAGCAGGTGGCAATCGTAGCTGCTCAGCTCCGTCGTCCCGGCCTTCCTGGGCTCCGCAAGGTCGATCACCGCCAGGGTGTAGCCATTGTCGTTGTTGCCGAGCAGGTACAGCAGACCGTCGCGCACACAGGCCGCGTCGGGATAGAAGCTCGAGCGCAGCGCGTCGGGCAGGTTCAGCTTCGCAGCCTCGACAGCCGAAACCGCGCCGTCTGCCAGGGTCATGTCGTACAGGCGCAGGCTTTCGGGCTGGTAGTCCTGGTCGTAGCCCACGCGCACGCCATGCAGGCCGTCGGCGTCGGCATACAGCCGGAAATCGTACAGGCCGACGTAATCCTCGCCGCCGTCCTCCCTGGGCAGGCGCAGCTCGTCGGCGTCCCAGGCGGTCATGGCCTCCTCGCCCTCCCGCCAGGTATACAGCCGCGCGTCTGAAACGAGGTACAGCGTCTGGCCGTCGGCGAACATGCTCTGGACGTAATCGGAGTTATCCATGGGCAGCAGCCGGTTCCCCTCCGCGAGCGCGGCGGGCGCCAGCAGCATCAGCGCAACGAGCAGCCCTATCAGTCGTTTCATAAAACGTCCTCCTTCTTCTGTTGGCATTCCATATATTGGACGCCTGCCCGGCCTGAATTGATTCAAATCACAGAGATTTAACAGGCGCGGCGCCACCGTATAATATACCAACGCCGAAAAGCGCGCGTCAATGCCGGGGCTTGTCCTGTGCCGCGCAGGCCGTGCGACCCGCGCGCTCCCCTTGCCAGCCGGGGCGGTTTGTGCTATCATCAGGGTATCACATCTCCCGAAAGGACGCGATTCCATGTTCATTGCCGATGCCCATTGCGATACGCTGTACGAGATCGCCATCAAGGGAATCCGACCGGAGGACTGCGTGGTCACCCGGGCCCGCATGGTCACGGGCGGCGTTGGGCTCCAGACCTTCGCGCTGTTCGCCGGGCGGCAGGGCACCCAGGGCACGCCCTATGCCGACGGCGTGGCCATGCTGGACGCCGTGCCGGAGCTCGGCGTGCCGGTGTTCACCGGCGACCTGCCGGATACCCCGCCGCAGGAACCCGCGGGCATCATCTCCTGCGAGGGCGGCGAGATGCTCCAGGGCTCCATCGACCGGCTGCACGAGTTCCACGACAAAGCGCGGCTGCGCATGATCGCCCTCACCTGGAACTACGAAAACGAGATCGGCCATCCCGCCGCAAGCGGCCCCGAGGGCGGCCTGAAGCCCTTCGGCATCGAGCTGCTGCGGGAGATGGACGCGCTGGGCATACTGCCGGACGTCTCCCACCTGAACGAAGCCGGCTTCTGGGACGTGTGCGAGCGCGCCGCGCTGCCCCCCATCGCCAGCCATTCCGACTGCCGCTGGCTGTGCGACGTACCGCGGAACCTATGGAAGGCGCAGGCCAAAGCCATCGTCGAGCGGGGCGGCTTCATCGGCGTGAACTTCTACAGCAACTTCCTGAAGTCCGACGGCGCGGCCACGCTGGACGACGTGGTGCGCCACATCGACGCGCTGTGCGAGCTGGGCGGCGAGGACGTGATCGGCCTCGGCTCGGACTTCGACGGCATCGAGCGCTGGCCGGAGGGCCTGGCCAGCCCCGCGGACTTCCCCGCCCTGCTGGACGCGCTGAGGCGACGCGGCTACGGCGAGGCCCTGCTGGAAAAGCTGGCGGGCCTGAACCTGTGGAACCTGCTGAAGCGGGTCGAGGCGAAGGCATGAACCGGGTCATCGGCATCGTCGCCCACGTGGACGCGGGCAAGACCACGCTTTCCGAGCAGCTGCTGGTGCACGCCGGGGTGCTGCGCGCCGCCGGCCGGGTGGACCACGGCGACGCGTTCCTGGACGCCCACCCGCTGGAGCGCCAGCGGGGCATCACCATATTCTCGGACCAGGCGGTGTTCGAGCGCAACGGCTGCCGCTTCTTCTGGCTGGACACCCCCGGCCACGCCGACTTCGCCGCCGAGGCGGAGCGGGCCATGACCGTGATGGACCTGGCCGTGCTGGTGATCAACGGCGCGGAGGGCATACAGAGCCATACCGAAGCGCTGTGGACGCTGCTGGAGAGCTATCGTGTGCCGGTGGTGATCTTCATCAACAAGACGGACCGCCCCGGCTGCGACCCGGAAGCGGTGCTTTCACAGCTGAGGCGGCTGAGCCCGGACGTGGTGGACATGGGCGGCTGGCGCGGCGGCGCCATGCCCGCGGCGCTGGTCGAGGCCGTAGCCGAGCGGGACGAGGCGCTGCTGGAGCTCTGGATGGCCGATCGGCACGACCCGGAACGCTGGCTTTTGGCGCTGCGGGGCCAGGTCATGCGCCGGGAGCTGATCCCGGCCTATAGCGGCTCCGCCCTGAACGACGTGGGCGTGGACGCGCTGCTGGACGCGCTGTACCTGCTGGCGGCGGGCGGCGCGGCAGAGGCTGAGGGCGCGCCCTTCTCCGCCCGGGTCTACAAGGTGCGCCACGACGACAGGGGCAACCGGCTGTGCTTCTTCAAGGTGCTGTCCGGCTCCCTCGCCGCCCGGGAGGAATTCGCCCTGCCCGGCGGCGATACGGCCAAGGCCAACGAGCTGCGGCTGTACAGCGGCACGCGCTTCACCCCTGTCCAGCGGGCGGAGGCGGGCATGCTGTGCGCCGCGCCGGGACTGCCGGACGCGCGCCCCGGCGACACCCTGGGCCAGGGGGCCGGCGCGCGCAACGCCTTCCGCACCGAGCCGATGATGGCCGCCAGCGTGCTGTTCGACAAGGCCCTGCCCGTCTCCCGCGTGCTGGAGGCACTGAAGCAGCTGGAGGACGAGGACCCGGCCCTCAGCGTACAGGTAACCCCCAAGGGCATCGACCTGCGGGTGATGGGCCGCATCCAGCTGGAGGTCATCCGCCAGCTGATGCTGGACCGCTTCGGCATGCAGATCGACTTTGGGCCGATGCGCGTGCTGTACCTGGAGACCATCGACACCTCCGCCGTGGGCGTGGGCCACTACGAGCCGCTGCGCCACTACGCCGAGGTGCAGCTGCGCCTGGTCCCCGGCGAAAGGGGCAGCGGCATCACCTTTGAATCGCTGTGCCACGTGGACGAGCTCGCCCTGAACTGGCAGCGGCTGATCGAGACCCATGTATTCGAAAAGGCCCACAAGGGCGTGCTGACCGGCGCGCCGCTGACGGACGTCAGGGGCCAGCTGCTGCACGGTCGCGCCCACCTGAAGCACACCGAGGGCGGCGACTTCCGGGAGAGCACCTATCGCGCCATCCGCAATGCGCTGATGTACGCCCATTCCGTGCTGCTGGAGCCCATATGCCGCTTCAGCCTGCGCGCGCCGGGAGACAGCTATGGCCGCGTGATGGGCGATCTGACGGCCATGCACGCAGCCCTGGACGCGCCTGTGACCGAGGGTGAAGCCTTCGTGCTGACCGGCGAGGCTCCCTTTGCGGCGTTCTCCGGCTACAACCAGGACTACCTGGCCGCCACCCACGGCCGAGGGCTGATGCAGTACCGGCTGGACCACTACGCCCCCTGCCGGGACGCGGAGGCCGTGATCGCCGGGGCCGAATATAATCCCCTGGCCGACGACACGCCGGATTCGGTGTTCTGCGCCCACGGCGCGGGCTACACCGTGCCCTGGAACGAGGTCCGGGCCCACGCCCACTGCCCGGTGGAAAGGGAATAACAGGAAAATTGAGAATTGAGAATGATGGTTGAAACCCTGCCGTTGAAACCCTGCCGGGTTTCTTCGATTGAAGGGAATCCCCTTTTGATCGAACAAATCCCGAAGGGATTTGAACCGCAATTCTCAATTCTCAATTCCTAGAGTGTGTTTCCAAAATACCTGAAGCGCATTTTAGAAACATGCCCTAATTCTCAATTTTCTCCGCGTCCGCCCCGTTCCGGAACGCGAACGGAGCGTTTCCGTGTCACGCCGTCGGCGTCAGCGGGTACTTCTTCCGCTTCACATGGAAATAGCAGATCATGTGGGCCGCGAAGGTGACGGCCCAGGAGATGGGATAAGACACATACAGCATGAACAGCGTGGGGTTCGTCGGGAAGATCGTCAGTATCCACACCACGCGGAACACGCACACGCCCATGATCGACATCACCATCGGCATCACCGAAGCGCCCATGCCCCGCAGCAGGCCCACGGCGGTATCCATCATGCCGCACAAAAAGTAGGTCGGCGCGATCACGTTGGAGCGTATGGCCGCGGCGGCGATCACGGCCTCATCATTGGTATAGATCTGGAACAGCGCGTGCTTGAACAGCATGAAAAGGCCGCCCAGGGACGCGCCGATGGCGAACACCACCAGCAGCGAGTCCCTGGCCACCCGGGCGATGCGCTCGTAGCGCCTCGCGCCCACGTTCTGGCCGGTGAAGGTGATGGCCGCCTGGTAGATGCTGTTCATGGCCACATAGATGTAGCCCTCCAGGTTGCTGGCCGTGGTGTTGCCCGCCACGACCACCTTTCCGAAGCTGTTCACGGTGCTCTGGATCAGCACGTTGGAGATGGAGAACACCATGCCCTGCAGGCCCGCGGGCAGGCCCACCCGGGCGATGCGCTTCACCTTGTCGCCGTACAGGCGGATCCTGCGCACATCCAGGTGGATGGGGCCGTCCGAGCGGATCAGGCACAGCGTGACCAGCACCGCGGAGATCATCTGGGAGATGATCGTGGCCAGCGCCACGCCGGACACGCCCATGCGGAACACAATGACAAATATGAGGTTCAGTATCACGTTCACCACGCCCGCGACGGTCAGGTAGGTCAGCGGGCGGCGGGTGTCGCCGATGGCGCGCAGTATCGCCGCGCCGAAGTTGTACAGCAGGTTCGCCGGCATGCCCAAGAAGTAGATGCGCATGTAGCCGGTGGCCAGGGGCAGCACCTCGGCTGGGGTGTTCATCAGGCTCAAAAAGAAGCCCGCGAACACGAAGCCCACGATGCCCACCAGCACGCCGCCCACCAGGCTGAGCGCCACCGACGTGTGCACCGAATCGGAGGTCTCCTTGAAGCTGCCCGCGCCGAAGCACTGGGCCACCACCACGTTCGCACCGACGGAGAGCCCCATAAACAGGTTCACCAGCAGGTTGATCAGCGAGCCGGGCGTGCCCACCGCCGCCAGCGCCGCGTCGCCCTCGAAGCGGCCCACCACGATCACGTCGGCGGCGTTGAAGGTCAACTGCAGCATGCTGGACAGCATCAGCGGCAGCGCGAAGCTGATCAGCTTCGGCAGCACCGGTCCGTTCAGCATGTCGATTTCATAGTGCTTGTCCCGCAGGCGCATATACCGCATCCCCCGCCGCATTTGATATTACCGGAATTATAGCATTTGATTTTTGCATCTGCGTTGAGTATTCACTTCATGACGTCACATTTTCAAATTTAACAGAAGACGGGAAACTTCCCTTGACTTGTGGGCCCATCTGCGCTATGATAGATCCAGTATTTCATGCAAATTGGAGATGTTTACCCATGAGTGAGAACTGTACCCATGATTGTGGCAGCTGCACTGCCAACTGCGCCAGCCGCGAAGGCCAGCAGCCCGACTTTTCCGCCCCGGCCAACGCCAACAGCCATGTCAAGAAGGTCATCGGCGTGGTCAGCGGCAAGGGCGGCGTCGGCAAATCCATCGTCACCAGCCTGATGGCCGTGCTGATGCGCCGCCTGGGCCACAGCGTGGCCATACTGGACGCCGACATCACCGGCCCCTCCATCCCCCGCACCTTCGGCGTGAAGGGCCAGCTGATGGGCAGCGACGAGGGCATCTACCCCGCCGCCAGCGCCCGTGATCTGGCGCGGCCCCGTGATCGCAGGCACCGTGAAGCAGTTCTGGAGTGACGTGATGTGGGGCGACGTGGACTTTATGTTCGTGGACATGCCTCCGGGAACCGGCGACGTGCCGCTGACGGTGTTCCAGTCGCTGCCGCTGGACGGCATACTGGTGGTCACCTCGCCCCAGGAGCTGGTAGGCATGATCGTGGAAAAGGCCGCGAACATGGCCGCCATGATGAATATCCCGGTGCTGGGCATCGTGGAGAACATGTCCTACTTCAAGTGCGACAGCTGCGGCAAGGAGCACCGCATATTCGGCGAAAGCCATGTGGATGACATCGCCGCGCGGCACGGCATCCACAATGTAGCGCGCATGCCCATTCAGCATGAGATCGCCGCCGCCTGCGACGCCGGGCGCGTGGAGATGCTGGAGGCGCCCTTCCTGGAGGCGCTGGCGGAGGCGCTGGAAAAGCTCTGATCCCGAATACTGCAACGATACAACGGAGGCTTTTCATGAAATATGAAAAATCCTGCGGCGCTGTGATATTCAGGAAGGCGGAGGAATGGAACGTGCTGCTGATCCGCCACGCGAAGGGGCGGCACATCTCCTTCCCCAAGGGCCACGTGGAGCCCGGCGAAATGGAGAGCCAGACCGCCGAGCGGGAGGTCCGCGAGGAGACGGGCCTTACCCTGCGGGTAGATCGCCGCTTCCGGGCCGAGAACCGCTACAACATACGGCCTGACACCCAGAAGCTGGTTGTGATATTCGCCGCGGTCACCGACAACGCCGAGATCACCCCCCAGCCCGAGGAGATCGCCGAGGCCTTCTGGCTGCCCGTGGAGGAGGCCGCCGCGCGCCTGACCTACGAGCGCGACCGCAAGATCATGCGGGACGCCTACGCCCACATACTGAAATACCACGCCGAATGACGCACGCGAGGGGCGATCGAAAGATCGCCCCTCGCGCATTGTGTGGGGAAGCCGCCTCCCCCCGCGTGATCCGTCACGCCGCCTTTTCGTCCGCCAGCAGGAACTGCAGGTCGTCGTCGCGCATGTAGCCGGTATGGCCCTCCAGGCCGATGTGGCTCCAGCCGTCCACGGTTTCCATGACCTCCAGGCGCACGCCGTTTTTCAGGTGGCCCAGCACCGTGGCGTCCTCGGAATCCAGCTCGTACACCGGGGCGCTTTTGCCGTCGGCGGTCTGCACCACGGCGGGCAGCGTCTCCTTCGGGGCGTCCTGCTCGACCGCGGTCTGGGCGTCTTCCGTCCCGTCCTCCGGCTGCACGGTCCTGAACTCCAGGTACTGGTTCAGCAGATAGCCCTTGTCGTTCTCCCATTCCACCAGCGACCACTCGGTGCTCTGCAGCAGCACCTTCACCTCCGTGCCGTCGGGCAGCTCGGCCATCACGGCGCTGGAGGTATTCGGCGCCTGGCGCAGGTTCAGGGCCAGGCCGCCCGCCTCCTGGGTGTTGACGGTGGCGTAGGTCTCGATCTCGGCCTCTTCCTCCTCGCCGCCGGCCAGGTAGCTGGCGAATCTTTCGCAGGGCAGCTTCGCGCCGGCGTAGTACTGGCGGGGGCTGTAGCCGATGGCATAGGTCGCGCCGGTATCCGCGCCGGTATAGGTCAGCGTGCAGCTGTCCACCGGGGAATAGGCCACGTATTCGTTCTTCACGAAGCCGATGCTCGCGCCGCGCTGCACCTTGCTCCATTCGTTGCCGTACTCCAGCGCGACCACCTTTTCGCCGGGCAGCAGGCGGCCCAGGGCCTCGCTGCCGGAGCTGGCCTTCTCGCGCAGGCGGATGCTGACGTTGGTGGTCACCTGGCCCACGGTGATGTTGCCGGTGGCCACATCGCAGCTGTAGTCGCTTTCGCCCTCGAATTGCTCCTCCACCTTATCCACCTCGTACTGCAGGGCCTTCTGGATCTCCGGGGTCATGACGCCGTCCGTGTTGTAGGCATAGGCCCCCTGGAACTTCCTGACGGCCTCCAGCACGTCCACATCGAACACGCCGTCCATCGCGCCTTCATACAGCTTCAGCTTCGCCAGGCTCTTTTGCATGTCCAGCACCACGGGGCCGCTCATGCCCTGTTCCACCGTCACGTTCTGGGCGGTGGGGGCGTTATCGGCATAAATGGCTTCCTGGAATTCCCGGGTGGCGATGCCGGTCTCCTCCACGCCCATCGCCCGCTGGGCCTCGCGCACGGCGTTCACGGTATAGCCGCCGTATTTGCCGGTGATATCGTGGTTGTAGATGCCCAGGTCCCTCAGCCGGGTCTGCAGATCGCGCACGCCGTTGCCCTCGCTGCCCAGGCCCATGGCGGTCTCGTCATCGGTGATGCCCATGTATTCCTCGTAGGTCTGGCCCTTTTCGTTGGTATAGGCGGACAGGAACAGCATGGCGCGCAGCTCGTTGTCCCGCTCCTTGCTCTTGTAGATGCGCACCCGCGTGCCCTCCAGGCAGCACTTGGCGATGAATTCCGCGTCCTCCCAGTGCAGACGCACGCAGCCGTGGGACGCGGGGCGACCGAATTCCTCCACCGCGGATTTGCTGATAGTGGCGTCCGACATCTTGCTGCAGGGCAGCGAATGGAACAGCACGCCCAGGTAGATGCGCGTGGCATAGTGGGCATAGCAGCCGTACATGGGGAAGTAATACCATTCCTCGCGCTCCAGCTTGTCCTTCTTCGGGGGCAGCGTGAAGGTGCCCGTGGGCGTGGCGTCCTTCTCGCCGGTGGAGCACAGCATCTGTCGCACGATCACCTTGGATATGGTGCTGTAAATCGTGACGATCTGGTTGGTGATATCCACCTCGATGTAATAGGGCATATTATAAGCGGGGGCCGCCGCGGCGTTCAGCGCGGGCAGCGTCAACAGCAGCACCGCAATGGCCATTGCGAGTATCCTGCGCAGCTTCATCCTTTTCCACCTCATAATGGTAATGGTATAATTATACCACCTGAGTCATGTTTTTTCAACAATACACAGGTGGC
>CACYWI010000139.1 GCA_902778045.1 uncultured Eubacteriales bacterium | reverse complement strand
TGCGTACCTCGGACATGTGCTTTCCCTCCCCTCGCGATTAAATGGCATCAGCCAATGTAGCATGGGGCTCGCCACAATGATTATTATACCCCATAACTTATGTACTCGTCAAGGCTTGCGGACGTTAAAACCAAGATTTTCACAAAACTTTGATATTACGCCGACAAAACGCCCAACTTTCGGATGCCGTCCCCTGTGTTATGATATGCGCGTCGTCGCGGTTTATGCGTGGAACATTGTGTATTATGCCATCTGCTCGCTGAAGGGCCTTGCCGCCCAGCAGATGCACGTGCAGGTGGTTCACCGACTGCGCGCCGTCCCTGCCGCAGTTGCTGATGACGCGGAAGCCGCTGGCGGCCACGCCCTCCTGCCTGGCGATGACGCCCACGGCGTCCGTCAGCGCGGCGGCGGTTTCCCCGTCGCACTGCAACACGTTGTCCATGTGCTTCTTCGGCACGATCAGCACGTGCACCGGCGCCTGGGGATTGATGTCCCGGAAGGCGAACACCCTGTCGTTCTCATACACCTTGTTCGAGGGGATCTCCCCCGCGATGATCCTGCAAAACAGGCAATCACTCATGAATAAAACCTCCTGTACTTCAGTCGATGACCGTACCCAGGGCCAGCGTGCCCTCGGCGCGCTCCAGTCGAACGGCGGCAAGCTGCCCGGGCTTCGCGACAGCCCTCACGCGCACGTATTGGCCGGTGTAGCCCTCGGCCATGCCGTCGCCCGCGTCCTGCTCGAACAGCACCTGCTGGCAGCTGCCCATCAATGTTGAGACGTATTCCCGCTCCAATTGGTTCCCAAGCGCGATCAGCCGCCGGGTGCGTTCGCGCTTCACGGCCTCGTCCACCTGACCCGGCAGGCCGTCGGCCACGGTGCCCGTGCGCCGGGAATAGGGAAAGGCGTGGATGCGGGCCAGCCGCACCTCGCGCGCGAAATCCAGCGTCTCGGCAAACTCCGCCTCCGTCTCGCCGGGGAAGCCCGCGATTACATCGGTGGTCACGGCGCAATCCGGCATGTACCGGCGCAGCGTGTCCACCGCCTGCCGGTATTCATCGGGAGTATAGCGCCGGTGCATCCGCTTCAGCACCGTGGCGCTGCCCGATTGCAGCGACAGGTGGAACTGGCGCATCAGCCCCGGCAGCTGTGAAGCCGCCCGGGCGAATTCCTCCGTCACGGTCACCGGCTCCAGCGAGCCCAGCCGCACCCGGCGCACCCCCGGCGCGGCGTGCACGGCACGGATCGCGTCCATCAGCGTGTCGCCTGTGCCCCGGCCATAGCTGGCCAGGTGGATGCCCGTGACCACGATCTCCGGATAGCCCGCCGCCCCCAGCCGGGCGGCCTCGTCGGCCACCTGTTCAAGGGGCATGGAGCGCACCGGTCCCCGCACGCTGGGGATGATGCAATAGCTGCAATACCGGTCGCAGCCCTCCTGGATCTTCATGGTGGCGCGGGTCCTGCCCTCGTGGCGGGACACGAACAGCGGCTCGAAGTCCGCGCTCTTCAGCGGGGCCACGGCGTTGATCGTCTGCCCCGAGGCCAGCGCGTCCTCCAGCAGCCGGACCACCTCGGCCCGCCGCTGTACGCCCAGCACCAGGGCCACGTTGTCCATGGCCGCGATCTCCGCCGCCGCCCGCTGGGCCAGGCAGCCGCACACCACGATGGCGCAGCCGGGATGCTCCCGCGCCGCGCGGCGGATGGTCTTCATGGACTTCTGGTCGCCGGTGCCGGTGACGGTGCAGGTGTTGATCAGGTAGACGTCCGCGACGTCCTGAAAGGGCACGGAGACATAGCCCGCGCGCTCGAAGCGCTCCAGCATGGCCTCGGTGTCGTACTGGTTCACCTTGCAGCCCAGCGTGTAGGTGGCGATGGTCCTCATGCGTCCTCCGTACGATCGATGGACTTTTCCGACGCGAATCCCTCGGGGTAGCGGCGGCGCAGCTTTTCGATGTTGCCCGCCAACACCGATTCCAGGTCGCTGCCCAGGGCATAGGCGGTCTCGGCCAGGTACCAGGCCACGTCGCCCAGCTCCTTCAGCAGCGCCTCCCGGTCCAGCGGATGCCCCTGGGCCAGGTGCTTCTTGACGATGTCGATGGCCTCCCCCGCCTCGCCGCACAGCCCCATCACGCCGTTGATCAGCACGTCCTTCTCGCTCAGCGCCGGGTTCAGCGTGCGCATGGCAAGCTGCTGGTATTCATTGATGGTCATAGCGTTATCTCCGATAATTGATAATTGAGAATTGAAAATGGCTGTGGAAATCCTGACGGGTATTTCTATTTGAATTGCCGGGCAGCGCAGCCCCGCTTCCTGTCATTCTCCATTCTCCATTCTCAATTCTCAATTTCTGTTACAGGTCTCCCCACAGCTGCATCGCCAGCGCCGCGGCGATGACGGCGGCGGTCTCTGTGCGCAGTATGCGGGGGCCCAGGGTGACGGCCCTGCCGCCGGCGGCGATCATATCAGCCATCTCCCGGGCCGAGATGCCGCCCTCCGGGCCGATCACGATGCCGATGTCCCGGGCGTTCGGGAAATGAGCCCGCACGTCGGACAGGCGGCCGTCCCGCGCCTCCTCCCAGGGGACCAGCAGCAGGTCGTGCCTTCTCATCGCCTCCAGGGCCGGCTTCCAGTCCATGGGCTCGGATACCGCCAGGGGCCGCGCCCGGCGGCACTGCTTGGCGGCCTCCCGGGCGATCTTCTCCAGGCGCTCCCGCCGCTTCGCGCCGTCCTTCTTATCCAGCTTTACCACGCAGCGCTCCATACGCAAAGGCACCAGCGCCGCCGCGCCCAGCTCCGTCAGCTTCTGGGCGATCAGCTCCAGCTTGTCGGCCTTGGGCAGCCCCTCATACACGGTGACGCGCACCGGGGGCTCGTTGTCCGGCAGCACCTCCAGCAGCCGCACACACACCGACGCGCCGTCGACCTCCCCGATCTCGCCCCGCCAGCGGCGACAGGTGCCGTCCATGGCGCAGACCTCGTCCCCGGGCTTCAGCCGCAGCACCTTCAGCGCGTGCTTCGCCTCCTCGGCGGGCAGCGCGGCCACACCGTCCACGGGCATCTCGATGAAAAAGCAGTGCATGGCATTCTCCTTGGCGTTGGTCTCGGGCGGAATCGCCTTTCGATTATAGCACCTTTTGGGGCGGCGTACAAGGGGTTTGTGGGCACAAGACGCCCTGTGAACGGAGCAAAGGGCCTTCGCTGCGCTCAGTATGTCATGGCGCGCCGTGCCATACCGGGGGCAGCGAAGCGCCCGAAAGCCCGGTCAGATGTCGTACTTCTTCAGCAGCATGTCCAGCGCCTCGCGCAGCAGTATCGCCTCGCCCACGCCCTCCCGCTTGGAGAGCTTGCCGAGCCGCTGCAGCTGGTCGCGGGTGTAGTGGCTGGTCTTGGGGACCATCTTCTCTTCCTTGGCCATGGCGATGCGGTTGCGCCCGGCCACCTTCGCCCGGTACAGCGCGCCATCGGCCTTGCGGATCAGCTCCGCGCAGCGGGACGCGTCCTCAAAAGCGGTGGCCATGCCGATGGTGATGGTCTGTGTCGCGCCGTCGGGCGTCTTGACGGCGTAGCGCTGCCGCAGGTCGTTCAGCAGCAGGAAGATCTCCTCCCGCTCCATCTCTCCCCGGAAGATGATGCCGAATTCATCGCCGCCGATGCGGTAGACCTTCGCCTCTCCGGGCACGCTTTCGCGGATATAGCGGCCCGTCTCGATCAGCACCCGGTCGCCCTCGTCATGGCCGAATTCCTGGTTCACCCGCAGGAACTCGTCGCAGTCGATCAGCGCGATGACGATCACCTCGCCGCTGGATTCCGCGTCCCCGCCCAGCATGTCGTTCAAATCTGCCTCAAACCGGTCCCCCGTGGGGAATTGCAGCGCGTCGTTCACCGCCGTGCGCTTGCGCTGTTCGTTGTAACGCCCCAGCTCCGCGTGCTCCGCCACCGTGAGCGGCCGCGGAGGCATCTCCTGCATGTTCGTCATCGTTCCGACCTCCTGTCTGTGAAGTAATATTTGCGAGATAATATCTCGTAACGCATATATACTATAACATATTCTCTCGAATGTCAATACCATTTGATATTATTTCCAAAATAATATCAAACACAGGCACAAAAGAAGATCCTTCGCCCCCGCCCGGGTCGACAGCGTATCGCGCGTCATCCCGAACGGGGCGAAGGATCCTTGCCGCCGCGTGCGGCCGCTTTAACCGGTCACTCCACCACGACGCCCTTTTGCAGTATGATATTGGCGTACAGCGCCGTTTCGCCGGTGGCGACGATGGCATAGGCCCGCTTCGCGGTATCATAGAATTTGAACCGCTCGACGTGGCCGATCTTCGTGCCGGGCGCGCGCCTCTCCACGATCCCGGCATAGGTATCCCAGATGGGCGTCTCCACCGGGTCGCCGGGCACGACCTCCATCAGCGATACCGGGGCCTCCACATAGCTGTCCAGCGGGAACAGCCTCAGTATTGCGTCCAGCACCTCCGGCACGCCGTGGCCGTCCAGCCGCACAAGCCGGCCCTCCGGGGCCAGCGAGGCCGCCGGGAAGTTGCCGTCGCCGATCACGATGGTATCGCCGTGGCCCATCTCCATCAGTATCTTCAACAGCTCCGGGCTCAGTATCGACGGGATCCCCTTCAGCATTGCAATCCCCTCCCCCTTCAGCAATCCGTGCAGCCCGTGATCGCGCCGTCCTCGTCCCACAGGTCGTGCCAGTCGTTCGCGCCGGGCCACAGGAACACCTGGCCCTTCACCAGGCGGTTGTTCCGCTCAAGCGTGGCGATGGTCGCCATCTCCGCCCCGGTCAGCGGTTCGGTGACGGCGGCGCGCAGGTTCGCCTCGTAGTTGTGGATCGAGAACGGTATCGGCAGCTGGCCGCGTTGCAGCGCCCACTTCAGGCACACGATGGCCGGGTGGCAGCCATGGTCCCGCGCGATCTGTACCAGCTCAGGCATCTGCATGTCGGCCAGGTCCTCGGGCAGTATGTCGCGCTCCGGCCGCCGGGGCGAGCCCAGGGGCATGTAGCCGATGGGCAGTATGTCCCTTGCCTTCAAATAATCAAACAGCTCCTGCTGCTGGAAGCAGGGGTGCAGCTCCGATTCGCAGGCCGCCGGCTTCACGCGCAGCTGACCCAGCACCGCCTCCAGCTTCGGGATGGTCATGTTGGAGATGCCGATGTGCTTCACCAGGCCCTCGTCCACCAGCGCCTCGATCTGGCGATAGGTGTCCACGAACTCCGCGACCGAAAAGGGCCTGGAGTCCGGGTTGCGGGAATTCACATCGCAGAACGGCGCGTGGTAGTTCGGGAACGGCCAGTGGATGAACAGCATGTCCAGGTAGTCGCACTGCAGGTCCGCAATGCTCTTGAGGCAGGACTCGCGCACCCGCCGGTGCATGTCGTTCCATACCTTGGACATGATGAACAGGTCGCCGCGCTTCACGACGCCCTCGTCCATGGCGGCCCTGAACGCCGCGCCGATCTTGTCCTCGTTGCCATAGCAGGCGGCGCAGTCGAACAGCCGGTAGCCCGCGCGGATGCCCCCGGCCACGGCCTGGGCCACCTCGTCCGGGGTCACCCGGTCCGAACCGAAGGTGCCCATGCCGATGCATGGAATGGTGCCGCCGTCATTCAGTTTGAAGACAGGAACGGTATTGGAATCAATCATGGCAATACCTCCAATCTCTCAGTCCGGGTACACGATGGCCACCTTGCCGCACTTGCCGGAGGCCATCAGGCGGTAGGCCTCGGCCACGTCCTTCAGCTCGAAGCGGTGGGTGATCAGCCTGTCGGGATGGATGCCCCAGCGCACCAGGTGCTCCACCAGCTCCTCCATGCGCCACAGCGACGTCACCCAGCTGCCGTAGATGCTCTTCTGGCCGTGCATGATGTCCGG
>CACYWI010000138.1 GCA_902778045.1 uncultured Eubacteriales bacterium | reverse complement strand
GACCTCTTCCGTCATTTGCCTCACAACTTCGGCAAATGCCACCTTCCCCTGAAGGGGAAGGCTTGGCGGGCGGCGCAACGCCGCCCCTACGGGCACGCGGCAGCCGGTGTTCCTGTTTCCTGCTTAGGGCCTGCCAGACGCGCGCGCCCAATGCTTGCGCATTGGGTCCCATCGCGCACGGACGGGCCCCATCTCGCTGAAAACAGCACACTGTGCTGTTTTCCGGGCGCTCGATGCCACTGCGGTGGGGAAGCATGGAATGCGGCAGCCGCTATTCCTGTTCCCTAATCCCTAATCCCTAATCCCTGTTCCCTGTTCCCTCGTTCCCCTAGTTCCTAGTTCCTAGTTCCTAGTTCCTGGTTCCTGGTTCCTGGCCTAATCCCTAATCCCTCCTTACACAACAATAACACACCCGCCGCGTTTCACCCCCTTGAAGCGCGGCAATTTCTGTTTTATAATAGAATATGGAATAATAGGGGATAGAAGGGCTAACCAGATGAAGTGGATCGCCAGCGCGGCCTTCGGCATGGAGGGCATGACCAGCCGGGACCTGAAGCACATGGGCATGCAGAACGTCCGCGTGATGGACGTGGGCGGGGCCGAGTTCGAGGGCAGCTTTGAGGACGCCTTCCGCGCCAGCCTGTGGCTGCGCACCTGCGACCGCATACTGCTGGTGATGACCCGCTTCGAGGCCCGGGACTATGAGACCCTGTTCCAGGGCGTGAAGGCCGTGGAATGGGAGAAGCTGCTGCCCGCGGACGCGGCCTTCCCGGTGCGGGCCCGCTGCGTGAAGTCCCAGCTGATGAGCCCCTCGGACGTGCAGAAGATCACCAAGCGCGCCATGGTGGAGCGGCTGAAGACCGCCTACCGCGCCGACTGGTTCTCCGAGACCGGCGCGATGTTCCAGGTGGATGTGTCCATCCGCAACGACCTGGTCACCGTGTCGCTGGACGCCTCCGGCGAGCCGCTGTCCAAGCGGGGCTACCGCACCTGGAACGGCGAGGCCCCCCTGCGGGAGACGCTGGCCGCGGCGCTGGTGCTGCAGAGCGGCTGGCACCCCAAGGAGCCGCTGTACGACCCCTGCTGCGGCACCGGCACGATACTGATCGAGGCGGCCTTCATCGCGCTGAACCGCGCGCCGGGGCTGACCCGCAAGTTCGCCATGGAGGCCTGGCCCTCCGCGCCCTACGAGGCCTTCGAGGCGATCCGCGCCGAGGCCCGCAAGCGCTTTGAGGAGGGGCTCAAGCGCCCCCTGAGCATCGCCGGCAGCGATATCAACCCCGAGGCCATCGAGCTGGCCCGCCGCCATGTGAAGCAGGCCGGGCTGCAGGGCCGCATCACGCTCTCCGTAAAGGACATGCGCGATGTGATGCCCGCCGACGTTCCCGGCGAGGGCCCCGGCACCTTCATCGCCAATCCGCCCTACGGCGAGCGCCTGGACAACGTCCGCGCCGCCCACGCCGTCACCAAACAGCTCGCCGCCCTCCAGGGCCGCCTGCCCGGCTGGCGGATGTGCGCCTTCAGCGCCGATACCGGCTTCGAGCCCGCCTACGGCCGCCGCGCCAACCGCCGCAGAAGGTACTACAACGGCCGGATCGAGTGCGAGTACAGGATATTTGAGGGATTAGGGAACAGGGATTAGGGATTAGGGATTAGGGAATAGGGATTAGGGATTAGGGATTAGGGAATAGGAACTAGGAACTAGGAACTAGGGGAACGAGGGAACAGGGATTAGGGATTAGGGGAACAGGAATACCTGCTGCCGCCTCCAAAGCCTTCCCCTATGGGGAAGGTGGCATTTGCGGAGCCTGCGGAGCAAATGACGGATGAGGTCGCCTTCGCAAAATGTGAGCTGGGAGCAGGAACACCATCTGTCACGTCCCTGTAGGGGCGGCGTTGCGCCGCCCGCCGGAAGAGGTCGTTTCCCTTCAATCCGACAAATCCCGAAGGGATTTGTACCTCATTCCTCATTCCTCACTCCCGCTCCCCCTGACCGGACAAACACTTGCCACCACAAGGAGAAACACGTATGAAACCCATCTTCAACCGAGCGCCGCTGACGCCGAACACCATCACACCCCTGCCGCTGGGCAGCATTCGCCCGGAGGACTGGCTGCGCGCCCAGCTGGAGCTGCAGCGGGACGGCCTGACCCGGCCGGAGGTCATCGACGGGAACAGCGGCTGGCTGGGCGGCGAGGGCGACTTCGGCGCGCGCACGCCCCAGGCGCTGGACGGGCTGGTGAACCTGGCCTGGACGCTGGACGACGAGGCGCTGAAGGCCTGTGCCCAGCGCGTGATCGAGTGGATCCTGTCCAGCCAGCGGGACGACGGATGGTTCGGCCCGGAGAAGAATCGGGATTACTGGCCCCTGATCGCCGCGCTGAAGGCGCTGAGATCCTACTTCACGGCCACGGGCGACCGGCGGGTGCTGGTGCTGATGGACAGGTTCTTCAAGTACCAGGTGCTGAACCTGAACGGGCACCCGCTGGCGGAGTGGGCCGTGGCCCGGGGCGGCGAGAACATGGAGCTGGCACTGTGGCTGTACAACATCACCGGGCAGAAGCACCTGCTGGACCTGTGCCGCAAGCTGCGCGCCCAGACGCTGGACTGGCCCAACTACTTCCATACCTTCTCCAACACCGTGCCGATGAGCAAGTCCCTGCGCTGGGACCGGCTGAAGGAGGCCCTGGAGGAGGAGCGCAACGAGCCCCTTCTGGGCGAAAAGCGGCCCTACTTCCACACCCAGTATCACCTGTCCCACGGCGTGAACATCGCCATGGGGCTGAAGACGCCCGGTGTCATCAACCTGTTCAAGTCCGGCTTCAAGGAGCAGGGCGGCTTCCGCTTTGGCTGGAGCAAGCTGGTGCGCCACCACGGCGTGGCCAATGGCATGTTCATCTGCGACAAGCACCTGAACGGCAACAACCCCACCCAGGGCACCCACCTGAGCGCCGTGGTGGAGCTGCTGACCTCGCTGGAGACGCTGCTGGGCCTGGGCGATTTCAACGCGGATATGGCCGACATACTGGAAAAGGCGGCCTACAACGCGCTGCCCGCGGCCTTCAACGCCGACATGACCGTCGTACAGCGCGAGCAGCAGGTGAACCAGGTGCGCCTGTCCGACGAGGCGCGCAAGTGGTACAACGATACGGGCGACGCCAACCTTTTCTCCGGGCTGGGCGATGACAACGATATCGCCGACTGCCACCAGGCCTGGCCCCGGTTCGCGGCCTCGCTGTGGTACGCCACCGCCGACGGCGGCCTGCAGGCCGTCAGCTACGCGCCATGCACCGTCCGCGCCACGCTGGACGGCGTGCCCGCCCGGCTGCGGGTGTCCGGCGGCTATCCCTTCGCCGAATCGGTGGAGATCACCGTCTCCGTCAAGCAGCCCTGCGAGTTCCCGCTGTACCTGCGCATGCCCTTCTGGACCCGCCAGCCCATGGTGTTCCTGCCCGACGGCGAGATCATGCAGGTCCGCGCCGGCGACACCACCTGCGTGCGCCGCCGCTGGCGCAGCGGGGATGTGATCCGGCTGGAGCTGGGCACGATCCCCCGGGTCACCAAGTGGTACCACCAGTCCGGCGCGGTGGAGCTGGGGCCCCTGCTGATGGCCCTGCAGCCCGCGGCGCGCACGGAGACGGACGAGGACGGCAGGACCCGCGTGGAGGCCGCCGACCCCTGGAATTGGGCCCTGGTGCGCGACGAGCCCATGAAGGCCGTGTACGGCGCGGCCCCCGCGGCGCCCTTCGGGGCGGGCGAGGCGCCGGTGAAGGTGCTGGCCAAGGCCGTGAGCGTGGATTGGCACATGGATGGTCCCAGCAGTGCCAGCGTGCCCATGGTGCCCGTCATCCGCGAGGAGGACGCCCAGGTGATCGAGCTGGTGCCCTACGGCGGCACCACCCTGCGCATCGGCCAGTTCCCGCTGGGACGGGGAAGACACTGACAGACGAACCACAGACCGCCGCGGCCCGATATCGGGCCGCGGCGGTCTTTCGGTTCGCGAAACAAGGGGACGGTTCCCCATTCCATCATGGAGAAATGAGGCGCAGACCCATATGGGATCTGCTTTGATCGGACGGACCCGGATTGCCGCGTCGGCCAACCCTGCGGTCGTCCTCCTCGCAATGACATCGATTGAGGCTCGACGCCCTGCCCCAAACCCTGTCATTGCGAGGAGGAGCGCAGCGACGACGTGGCAATCCGGGTCCTGTTGAATCGCTCAAATGGAAAAGGGGACGGTTCCTCATTCCATTCCGCATGATGGAACAAGGAACCGTCCCCTTTTCCATTTTCAATTCTCGATCATCCGCGCTTCCCGGATTTCAAAGAACCGTATGGTGAGGCCCTCCCCGCCGTGACCCTCGCCGCGGTACCTGAACCGGCGAAAGCGCTCGGCCAGGGCGGGGCTGTCGGTGACGAACGAGGGGGTCGTGTGGAAGGGCGAGGGCAGCTTGCCGTCTTCAAACCGGCCCTCGTTGTGGATATAGATGCGGCAGGGCCGGCCCGTGTGATCCGTGCCCGTCAGCGCATAGCGCGCCGATACGTGAAGCGCGCCGCGCGCGTCCCTCGTCTGCACGTCGGCGCCGCCGGGGGCCACGGTCCCGTTGAACAGCGCGCCCTTGACCGTACCGGTGAAGGGGATCACGCAGACGCTCTCCGCCTCGCCGGAGACGCCGGTGACCTGCCCGGGGTCGATCTCCACGAACACCTCAAAGGCCAGGCGGTCCTCCACGGCGAAATCGCCTCCCGTCAGAGTACTCACTTCTCCCACAGCGTATCCTTCGCGTAATTGCCCCGCTTCGTGGACTGCGAGGTCCTCGCGGCGGGAGCCTCGAAGTTGAAGCAGAAGTAATAGCCCGCGTCGTAGGCGCCGTCGGCGGTATTCTCCACGTTCTTCATATAGCTGTGCACCGAGGGATAGCGGCTGGACAGCTCGTACTTCAAGAACCGCAGCTGGCCCTCCAGGGTGGTGTAGTCCAGGCCCTGGTCCTGGCAATAGCTGATCAGGTTGGTCTTGCGCCCGGCGTGCCACTGGCAGATGCCGTAGCTGGTGCCGCCGTCGCCGTTGCAGTTGGGGTTATAGCTGGATTCGTACTTGATGTTGGCCATCACGCCCATGGCGGCGGCCCGGTTGTAGCCCATCTCGCCGGTCAGGTAGGCGTAGATCACATGCTCGTTGCTGCCGCTGGAGAAGGGGTTGGCGCTGGTCTTGGCCGGGGTCGCCTCGGCGGTCGCGCTGCCCTTGCTGAGGGCGGACAGGCTCATGAAGCCGATCGCGCCGCCGCGCTCCACCATGGCCACGTCGCCCCGCACGGCCAGCAGCGTCACGCTCACGTCCTTGCCCACGCGCACGGATTCGCCGGACAGCGCCGCGCTGGCGTACACCTTCGCGGCCTGGTTCGTCACCGCCGGGGCGTTCACGCTGGTCACCGGCTCGGCGGGGGTCTCTACCGCCGGCTGCGCCAGCGTGCCGGGCTCGCTCAGGTGGCTGTATACCATGTAGCCCACGCTGCCGTTCCGCTTTACCTTGGCGCACTGGCCGTTCACCGCCAGCAGCGTCACGCTTTCGCCCGCGCTGATGCCGGCATAGCTGCTGGAGGTGCTGGCCTTGCTGTAGACGCGGCTGTCCCGGTTGGCGACCATCGGCTGCTCGACCTCCGCGACGGCGGCCTGCGCCTCGACCCGCTGCAGGTCCGATGCCCGGGCCACGCCCGTCTTGCCGTTGTAGCTGATCTTCACCGCCTGGCCCGACTTCGC
Source organism: uncultured Eubacteriales bacterium (assembly GCA_902778045.1). Lineage (GTDB taxonomy): Bacteria > Bacillota > Clostridia > Christensenellales > Aristaeellaceae > UBA2862. Next base: position 261 of record CACYWI010000138.1, on the reverse strand, counting down.
CGTCACCGATACCTCCGTGCCCCTGGGCAGCGCGCCAAGCAGCGCGTGGGGCGCCTGCGCCGCGTATACGTTCATCGAGTCCACCGAAACCACGGCCTTCACGCTCTCCGCCAGCGCGGCGGGCAGCGTCGCGGCCATCATCAGCGCCATCAGCGCGACCATCAGCTTCGGGAACCTTCTCAGTATATTCATGACAAAATGTTCTCCAATAGCACAATTTTGTAATAATTATACCATTAGTGAAATACTTTGTCAATATGT
>CACYWI010000137.1 GCA_902778045.1 uncultured Eubacteriales bacterium | reverse complement strand
CGGCCGACGATGAACCGCGCGATGCCCGCGGCAAAGGCGATGAAGGACAGTGTGAAAAACAGGATTCCCTGCACGCGCATAGGCCATTTTCCTTTCCCGAGGAGCGCCCCGGCGCTCCGCTTCGATCCGCTATCAGTATACCATAGCGCGGCTGGAATGTACAGCCGCGCCGGGGATGATTCTTGTGTGTCTGTCCCCGGCGCAGCCTAGAGTGTGTTTCCAAAATACCTGAAGCGCATTTTCGGCGTCTTTGACAGCATTTCTGCGTTGATTCCCTTTGATTTACCGCCGATAAACCTGCGGGAAATCGCCTTGAAATGCAGTCAAATCCACTCGAAACTGCATCTCCCGGCATTTAGAAACACACTCTAGTGTTTCACAGTCTACCGGATATCCCGGGTGTTGCCCGGATATCCCGGGTGTTGCCCGGTTCACCCCAGCGCGCAGTCCAGCGCCATCATCACGGTAAAGCCCAGGGCGAACATCAGCGTGCCCAGGTTGGAGTGGGCACCGGCCTGGGTCTCGGGGATGAGCTCCTCTACCACCACGTACACCATGGCCCCGGCGGCGAAGGCCAGCATGTAGGGCAGGGCGGGCACGATCAGGGTGGAAAGGTAGATGGTCAGCAGCGCGCCGAGGGGCTCCACCGCGCCGGAAAGCACGCCGTACAGGAAGCTGCGGCCGGTGCCCGCGCCTTCGGCCCTGAGGGGCATGGAGATGATCGCGCCTTCAGGGAAGTTCTGGATCGCGATGCCCAGCGCCAGCGCCATGGCCCCCGCGGCGGTGATGCCCGGCTGGCCCTGCAGCAGCCCAGCGTAGACCACGCCCACGGCCATGCCCTCCGGCAGGTTGTGGATCGTCACTGCCAGCACCAGCTTTGTGGTGCGGCGGAAGCTGCTGCGGGGGCCCTCCTCCTCGTTCAGGCCAGTGTGAAGGTGGGGAACCGTCTTGTCCAGCAGCAGCAGGAACAGCACGCCGATCCAGAAGCCCGCCGCTGCCGGGACGAAGGCGAAGCGGCCCATGGACGCGCTCTGCTCGATGGCGGGCAGCAGCAGACTCCACACCGAGGCCGCCACCATCACCCCCGCGGCAAAGCCCGTCAGCGCCCGCTGGACCATCGGGTTCAGCTTGCCGCGCATGAAGAATACGCACGCCGCGCCCAGCGCGGTGCCGAGAAAGGGAATCAGAAGCCCTTGCATGACTTGCATGTTCATATGTTCAAACCTCCTTCGGTTCGTCAGGATCATTATAGCGCGATCTCGAAGTTAGTTATAGCTAATTATCGTTAAATCGCGTGAACCGACAGGGTATTGTATGATGGGGAGGGGGATTGGGGGACGGGGAACAGGAGAGGCCCCTCTCAGTCACGGCAAAGCCGTGACAGCTCTCCCCCTCACGGGGGCGAGCCAAGGGCTGCCGCGCGGGCGCGGATTCGATGCTGCGCTGACCGGGTGGCTGTAGATGTGCGAAGATCCTTCGCTGCGCTCAGGATGACACGGATTCGCGGTCATTGTCATCCTGAACGAAGTGAAGGATCTTCAACATGGTTTATTGGATGGGATAGGGGGGCGACCTCTTCCGTCATGGCTTCGCCGTGCGTCCTTCCATGGGCTTGCCAGACGCGCGCGCACAATGCTGCGCATTGGGTCCCATCGCGCACGGACGGGCCCCATCTTGTTGAAAACAGCGCACTGTGCCGTTTTCCGGTCGCTCGGTGCCACTGCGGTGGGGTGCCCTATCCCCCGCTATGCGGGTACTTCTCCACTGCGGCGGGGTGCCCTATCCCCCGCTGCGCGGGTACTTCTCCACGGGCCTGCCGGCCCCATCTCACTGAAAACTCTCCACTGGAGAGTTTTCCGGGCGCTCGATGCCACTGCGGTGGGGAAGCATAGAATGTGCCGGCCACTATTCCTGTTCCCTAATCCCTATTCCCTAATCCCTTGGCCATTCCTATTGCCTATTGCCTAATCCCTATTGCCTAATCCCTAATCCCTAATCCCTCCTCACCCCGTCGATCCACGTTTCCACGACCCTTGTAGCCAGGGCAAACAGGGAGCCATCGGTGAGTATGAAGTCGGCGTCCTTGCAGGGCTCGAGGGAGCCGACGCGGTCCTCGACGCCGATGTGCCGGGCGGGATTGATGGTGATGGCCTTCAGGGCGTCGAATTCGGGCATGCCGGCGGCGATGGCCATGGCGGCGCACAGGCGCAGGTGACTCTGCTGGGTGACGGGGCTGTCGGTGATGATGGACACCTGGCAGCCGGCTGCGTTCAGCAGCACCGGGGTCTCCCAGCTCTTGTGCTGTAGCTCGATCTTGCTGGGCTGGCCGTCGGTGGGGCCGATGGCCAGGGGGACGTCGGCCTTCACCAGCTCGTCTACGATCAGCGCGCCCTCGGTGACGTGCTCCAGAGTCAGCTTCACGTCAAATTCCCGGGCGATGCGGATGGCGGTGAGTATGTCGTTGGCCTGGTGGGCGTGGGCCTTCAGCGGGATCTCGCGCCGCAGCACCGGGATCAGCGCGTGCAGCTTCAGATCGAAGGCGGGGCGCTTGGAGGGGTCGTCGCCGGCGGCGTCCAGCTTCTCCATGTATTCCCTGGCCTTGAACAGCGTCTCCCGCAGCTTCGCGGCGGTGCTCATGCGGCTGGAGATGCCCTTCTCCCTGTAGCAGCGCTTCGGGTTCTCGCCGAAGGCGCACTTCATGGCGGCCTCCGGCTTCAGGCACATGTCGTCGATGCAGCGCCCCACCGGCTTGAAGCAGGCGAAGGTGCCGCCCAGCACGTTGCTGCTGCCGGGGCCGGTGCACAGCGTGGTCACGCCGCCCAGCATCGCGTCGTGGAGCGATTCGTCGAAGGGATTGATGCCGTCGATGGCCCGCAGGTGGGGCGTCACCGGGTCATTGTACTCGTTGTAGTCCTTGCCCTCATAGCCGACGGCCCAGCCGTCCAGCCCGATGTGGCCGTGGGCCTCCACCAGCCCGGGATAGATCTCCAGCCCGGTGGCGTCGATGATCTCCGTGCCCTCCGGCACGTCCAGCTTCGGGCCGATGGCCGCGATTTTGCCGCCCTCCTCCAGCAGGTCGCCCACATAAGGCTCGGCGTGCACGCTGTCATGGATCAGGCCGTTTCGTATCAGTTTCATGATGGATATCCACCTTTCGTTTTTTTGATATTATAGCAGGGGAGAGACGGGATGTAAACGGGGGGATGAAAGTGAGGAGTTAGGAGTTGAAGTCAGCCATGTAACGAAGAGTCGATGATCTTCGCGTCGCAATTGCGCGGCTATTGGGCTTCCGCTATCCTTACGCTTGCGGCACTCCTTAACTTCTAACTCCTGACTCGATAATTTACTTCCCGCCTCCGATTTGTTATAATGTTCCCATCAATCACGGGAGGCGGCAATATGATCTATCTGGATCACGCGGCCACGACGCCGGCGGACCCGCGGGTGATCGAGGCGATGGCGCGCTGCATGCGCGAGGCATGGCTGAACCCCTCGGCGGCCTATGCCGGGGCGGGGACGGCGCGGCGGGCTCTGCGCGAGGCTCGGCAAGCGGTGGCGGGGCTCATCAACGCCACGCCCCAGGAGGTCATTTTCACCTCCGGCGGCACCGAGGCCAACAACCAGGCGGTGGCGCTGGCCCGGGGCGGGCACGCGGTGGTGTCGGCCATCGAGCACGCATCGGTGCTGCGGGCCGCGGCGGCGTTGTGCCGGGAGGTCACCCTGGTGCCCCCCGAGCCTGATGGGCGCGTGCGGCCGGAGGCGGTGTTGGACGCGCTGCGGCCGGACACGAAGCTGGTCAGTGTGCAGCTGGCCAACAACGAGACGGGGATGCTGCAGCCGGTGGCGGAGATGGCGGCGCTGTTGCGGGCGAAGCGGGTGCCGCTGCACTGCGACGCAGTCCAGGCCGTGGGCCATGTGCCGGTGGATGTGAAGGCCCTGGGCGTGGACCTGTTGAGCCTGTCCGGCCACAAGCTGTACGGGCCCCGGGGCGTGGGCGCGCTGTTCGTGCGACAGGGCACGCCGCTGTCGCCGTTGATCCATGGCGGGGGACAGGAGCTGGGCCTGCGGTCCGGCACGGAGAACCTGCCCGCCATTGTGGGCCTGGGTGTGGCGGCACGGCTGGCCGCGGAGGACTTGGATGAGCGTGCCGTGCGGGAGCAGGCGTTGCTGGACATGTTCTGCACCGAGGTGCTCCGGCGCGTGCCCGGCTGCCGCAGGCTGGGGGAGGGCGAAAGACTGCCCGGCGTGACGGCGCTGCTGATCCCCGGGTTGAACTCTGAACTGGCCGTGGCCAGGCTGGATACGATGGGCATACAGATATCCGGCGGCGCGGCCTGTGCCAGCCGCGCGCACGAACCCAGCCACGTTTACCGCGCCATGGGACTGAGCGACGTTGATGCCGCCTGTGTGATACGGATCAGCGTCGGCAGGGAGACGACGGAGGCGGAGCTGCGAACCGCAGCGGAAGCGGTGGAGAAGATCAAGAATTAGAGTGTGTTTCCAAAATACCTGAAGCGCATTTTCGGCGTCTTTGACTGCATTTCTGCGTTGATTCTCCTTGATTTACCGCCAGTAAACCTGCGGGGAATCGCCTTGAAATGCAGCCAAATCCACTCGAAATTGCATCTCCCGGCATTTAGAAACACACTCTAAGAGTGGAGAGTGGAGATATAGTTTGCCTGGGAACGTTGCATCGTTGCGCCTCGCTTCGGAGTGTCCCCTCTTTGCGGTAACGATGGAGAAGGTCCCCGCCAATCATCCCGCGCGCGGCAATCCCAAACTCCACTCTCAACTTTCATCAAAAAACCACCGGCTTTCCGGTGGCCTTTTTGCGCTACCCTTTCGGTCTGGCACGCTTGATTTCGTACAGGCAGTTGTCGGCGGCCTCGATCAGGTCGTTGGCGTTCATGCCGGGGTGGAACTCGGCCATGCCGATGCTGAAGGCGAGGGTATAGGGCCGTTGGGTCGAGGCGTTCTGCGCATTCAGCGATTCGCGGATGCGCTCCACCAGCATGTCGGCCTCGGGCTTGGTGGATTCGATCACCACGATGAACTCGTCGCCGCCGTAGCGGGCGATATAGGGCCGCCGCTTGAAGCTGCCGCAGGCCAGCTTCAGCGCCCGGGCCGCGCGCACCAGCGCGTCGTCGCCCTCCAGGTGACCGTAGGTGTCGTTGATGGTTTTGAAGTAATCCAGGTCCATCATCAGCAGGAACAGCTTCTCGTCGTGGTTGGCCAGCTTGTAATCCAGGAAGCCCAGCAGGTTCTGCCGGTTGTTCACCTGGGTCAGCTTGTCCAGCGAGATCTGCTGGGTGGAGGTGCCCATGAACAGGCACAGCAGCTCTATCGTGATGGCCACGCAGATCACCGGGATCGATTCGCCCGCCACGGAAAGCGCCCAGGCGATCAGCAGGCTCACCGGGAAGGAGGCCACCAGGTGCTGATGCCCGCGCTTGATGGGGTCGCTTTCGTTGCGGGCGTGCAGCAGCAGCTTTATGCTGAAGAACGATGTGAACAGCACCGTGGCGCCCATTTCCACCTGGAACATGCCGTGGCGGACATAGCCCGCCTCGTCCAGCGTGAACATGCTGTGCGTCCACAGGTTGCTGAGGATCAGGCCCACCATGCCCAGCAGCGGCAGCGCCGTCAGCAGCAGCCGCTTCTTCGTGATGAACAGCTTGCCGCGACACTCCGCGTCGGCATAGCCGCACCAGCAGAACACGCCCACGCACAGGAAGATGTGATAGCAGGTCTTGAAGAACCATATCAATCCCCGCGTCAGAAAGAACGGGGGGATGATGCTGTTGAACAGCGTGAAGCATACGTTGCTGATAAAGCTGAACAGGAAGCCGGCCAACATGGAGCCAAGCCACCGTTCAGACATTGAATTCGACGAACGCTGGGACGACCAATAGCGGCACAGCCATACGATGGTGACGCACAGCATGTAGATCTCCGCATACAGTATCGATTCCATGTGCGACCTCCTTTCCTCCTTGTTGAGCGCTTCGCGCCGGTTGTCTGATCATTAACCATGATCGTCGGCGTGCTGCCCTTCGGGGCCCGCCGACCCGGCCAACCGCGCTTCGCGCCGGTT
>CACYWI010000136.1 GCA_902778045.1 uncultured Eubacteriales bacterium | reverse complement strand
ATGCCGTCATCCCCCTATTTTTCAAAGGTCTTCGCCACGTTCTTCAGCAGCTCCCGGATGGGCAGGTGCTGGGGACAGACCCTTTCGCACTTGCCGCAGCGGATGCAGTCCGAGGCCTTGCCGTGGCCCTCGCCGGTGATCACGCTGTTGTAGTAGTAGCCCGTGTTCCAGTTGTGGAAGGCCTCGTGGGCGTTCAGCGAGGCGAACATGTCCGGTATGCGGATGCCCTTGGGGCACTCGCTCTCCTCCACGCAGTAGCGGCAGGAGGTGCAGGGAACCAGGTTCAGGCTGTGGAAGATGTCGTTGACCCTGCGCACCGCCGCCAGCTCATTCTCGTCCAGCGGCCTGAAATCCGCCATGGCGGACAGGTTGTCGCTCATCTGGGCCATATTGCTCATGCCGGAGAGCACCACCGCCATCTGCGGAAAGCTCGCCGCGAAGCGGATGGCGTAGCTGGCGTTGCTGCCGCCGTTCAGCGCCCGCAGGATCCGGTCCGCCTCGGCGGGCAGGTTCACCAGGCTGCCGCCCTTCACCGGCTCCATGACGATCACGGGCTTGCCGTGCTTTTCGCACACCTCGTAGACCTTCTTCGATTCCACCGAGGCGTCCTCGTAGTCCACATAGTTGAACTGGATCTGCACGACCTCGATCTCCGGGTGCTCGGTGAGGATCATGTCCAGCACCTCGGCCTTGTCGTGGAAGGAGATGCCGAAGTGGCGGATCTTCCCCTCCCGCTTCAGCTCCAGCGCCGTTTCATAGGCCCGGCAGCGCTTGAACTTCCGGTAGTTGTTGCGGTCCTGGGCGTGCATCAGGTAGAAGTCGAAGTAGTCCACGCCGCACCACCTGAGCTGGTTTTCAAAGAAGGGGCGGATGTCCTCCTCCTTCTTGAAATAGGGGTCGGTCAGCTTGTCGGTCAGCAGGAATTGGCCGCGGTCGTAGCGTTTGGCCACGCAGTCGCGGATTGCGGTCTCAGACTGGCCGCCGAGGTAGCCGTGGGCCGTATCGAAGTAGTTGAGCCCCGCGCCGATGAAAGCGTCGGCCATGCGGTTGAATTCATCGTAGTCCACGTGGCCGTCCGCCATGGGCAGGCGCATGCAGCCGAAGCCGAAGTTGCCGTGGATCTCGGGAAAATGCCTGTTCTGTACCATTGCCATACCTCCTATTCCGAAAGTCCCAGGCCGGCCAGCCATTCGCCGACCGCCTTTGCCGTGGCGTCCGCGTCGTTCTGGGCCGTCGCGCCGCGCACCGCCAGGCCCTGCACCACGGTCGCGTCCGGCAGGGCGGCTTCGATGTCCCGCTGGCTGTGGGACTGGCCGCTGCCCTCGTGGGTGTTGAAGGGGATCACCGTCTTGCCGGCGAAGTCGTGGCCCTCCATGAAGGTGTAAACGATGTTCGGGATCTCGCCCCACCAGATCGGGTAGCCGATGAACACGGTGTCGTACTGCTCCCAGCCTTCCACGTCTCCCGTGTACGCCGGGCGCGCGCCTTCCCGCTGCTCGGCGGTGGCGACCTCCAGGCACGCATCGTAGGTCTCGGGATAGGGCACCTCGGGCACGATCTCGAACAGGTCCGCGCCGGTCTGCTCCGCGATCGCCTTCGCCAGCTTCGCGGTGTTGCCCTCCTCCACCACGCCGACGGTGTAGTTCTCGCCGGCCCGGGAGAAGTAGGCCACCAGCGCTCCCTCGGCGAGGGACGCTCCCGTCGTCATGAAAGCAAGAACCAACAGCAGGGAAAACAGCTTTTTCATAATGGATCCTCCTTCCCGGCACATGTCACACGCTCTGCTTCGCCCAGGCGGCGACCCTGGCCTCGCTCTTCGCCGCCTCAGCGCCGTGGATGGACAGGCCGGGGAGCACCGTCGCGCCCTTGCAGAGCTTCTTCAGCTCACGCTCGCTTCCGCCCAGGCCGCTGCCCTCGTTGGTGCAGAAGGGCACGATCTTCTTGCCGGACAGATCGAAATGCTCCAGGAAGGTGTACACGCACATCGGCATGGTGCCCCACCAGTTGGGATAGCCCACGAAGATCGTGTCGTAGCCGTCCAGGGAATCCGGGTACCGCTTCAGCGCCGGGCGGGCGTGCTCGCGCAGCTCGGCCTTGGCCTCCTCGATGCAGACCATGTAGTCCTTGCTGTATTCCCGCACGGTCTCGAGTTCGAACAGGTCGCCGCCCACGGCCTTCTGGACGAACTCCGCCACGCGCTCGGTATTGCCCTTCGCCAGGTCCACGATGCTGCCGTTCCAGTAATTCTGCCCCTTGCGGGAATAGTAGACGATCAGGTTTGCCATGGGTTTGCCCTCCGTTTCATTTGATACCTTGATTATAAACGCATACATCCCCGGAATCAATTCGAATTCCGGGGATGTCGGATAAGTAAAGCTTATACTGCGCCGGGGCGCGCGGCCCTTGTCACTCCATCATCCGCTCGAAGTGCTCGTCGCAGGCCTTCTCCAGTGCCTTGACGACGATCTTCAGGGTCTTGATGCGGGCGTACTTCTTGTCGTTGGATTCGATGATGTGCCAGGGCGCGTTCACGGTGCTGGTCTTTTCCAGCATCTCGTCGATGGCGGCCTCGTACTGGGGCCACTTTTCCCGGTTGCGCCAGTCCTCTTCGGTGATCTTCCACTGCTTTTCCGGGGTGTTCTGGCGGTCGGTGAAGCGGGCCAGCTGGGTGTCCTGGTCGATGTGGATCCAGAACTTCAGCACCACCGCGCCCCAGTCCGTCAGGGTGCGCTCGAATTCGTTGATCTCGTTGTAGGCCCGCTTCCAGTCCTTTTCGGTGCAGAAGCCCTCCAGCCGCTCCACCATCACGCGGCCATACCAGGTGCGGTCGAATATGCAGATGTGGCCGGTGCGGGGCAGCCGGGTCCAGAAGCGCCACAGGTACTGGCGGTTCAGCTCGTGGGGCAGGGGCGATGCGATGGGGTGCACGTCGAAGCCCCGGGGATCCAGCGGATAGGCCACCCGGCGGATGTTGCCGCCCTTGCCGGCGGCGTCCCAGCCCTCGTAGCACAGTATCACGGGGATCTTCTTTCGGTAGATCACGTTGTGCAGCGCGCTGAGACGGTCCTGCAGCTTCTTGAGCTGGGCCTTGTACTCCTTGTCGTCGATCGTGGGCGACAGGTCGACCTCCGCCAGGCGGGGCATCTCCACCAGCGGGAAGTCCGCGTCGAAGGGCTCGCCCACGTACCGGCCCTCGTTCAGGCCCCGCTCGATGATGCCGGTCAGCAGCCGCATGGCGTCGCGCACGGCGCTCTTGCGGCGGCAGCCGTTCAGTATGTGCCAGGGAACGATGTCGTCGGTCTTGTCCATGAAGTCGTCATAGGCCTCCAGGAAGCGCTTGTACTCCCGGTGCTGCCACAGGTCGTCGTCGTTCACGCGCCACTGGGTGTCCTGGGCGTCGGTCAGCTTCCTGAGCCGCTCGAACTGCTCCTGCTTGTCGATGTGCAAAAACAGCTTCAGCACCAGGTAGCCCCCGTCCCGCAGCTGGCGCTCGAATTCGTTCACCTGGCGGATGCGGCGGCGGAACTCCTCCTTCGTGATCTCGTGGCGCAGGAACTTCTGGATCGCGCCCTCCATCCAGCCCGAATCCAGGAAGGTGATCTTTCCGTTCTGGGGGATGGCCTTGACGTACTGGTACAGGAAGGGATAGCGCTCCTGGGTCTCCGGCACGATCGTCGGCGACACGACGCTGTAGAAGCGGGGGTCGATCTCGCTGATCAGCTCCTTGATCAGGCTGCCCTTCCCCGCCGCGGCCCAGCCCTCGATCAGAACGATCACCGGCAGCTTCGCGTCCCGAAGCCGCTGCTGCTGGCCCAGCAGCACATTCCGGTATTCCTTGATCTGCGCGCGGACGACCTCCTTGTCGTCCTTCTCCTTCCATTCATAGCCCTTCAGCATGCTGTTCGCCTCCAAATCGTTCGTCGCGCGGCGCGGTGCCCTGCGTATACAATATTATAACATAAGTATGCGATTGTGTAAATGCCGCACCTTCAAACAAAAGCGTGGACAGCCGGCCCCGCCTGTGGTAAAATAGCTTGGGGAGGAACGGAACAGATGAAAAGGCATATCGCATGGTTATTGGCCGCGCTGCTGCTGGCCTACCTTACGGGCGGCGCCTGGGCGGAGGCGGCGCAGCAGGATGCGCCCGAGCTCGATCTGGCCGGCGGGGACCTGGAAGACCCGGCGCTGGTCGAGCCCTGGCTCGGCGAATGGGAGGGCGACGGATACACCCTGTACCTGCGGCTCGACGAGGATGGGATCGCCGGCCGGCTGAACCACGCGGACAGCGGTTACGTCTGGGATTTCGACCACTGCTGGTACGACGCGGCGCAGAACCTTCTCTGGTGCCCCAACTACGAGCGCTATCGGGAAACCATCGACTGGGACACCATGGAGCTGGTCCAGGAGGACTGGTCGCTGGGCGACATGAGCTTCACCTGCTTCGCCTTCGGGGACGACGCGGACACGCTGGTCGGCAGCGACATCCCCTATGTCGACGGGGCCGTGACGCTCCGGCGGGTCGACGACGACGCTTTCTCCGGCCAATGATTTGCTCGACAGGCGGCACCCCGGCGCATACGCGCCGGGGTGCCGCCTATTGGGGCGCAGGAGGGGCGATCCGTCAGCGGTCGTCCGCGGCCCGATACGCCTCGAGCCCGCACAGGCGCAGCGGCTCCCTTCCCATCACCTGATAGCCGATCCCAACCGCCGCAAGCTCATCGAGGAATACCCGAACAAAGGCGTCTGAGGGGAAATTATGGCCTATGGCCAGAAAGAAGCTGTGGTTGATGCAGGCGATCTCGCACATGATATCCGACACGCCCGGCTCCGACAGCACATAGAATTCATCGATATACGGGTCCAGCGGGCCAAAGGACCTGCTGTTCGCATAGGATACGGACATGCTCCACCGCACGCTGCCCGCGGCCTTTGCCAGGATCCCGAGCTTCATATCCAGCGGGATCTGCGCCATCTTCGCGTAAAGCGCCTTCCTTTGCTTCATGGCCCAGAGGGAGTTTTCCGGCTGTGCCTGCAGCATGATCTGCCCACGGGCAATGGTGCAGGCCTTCAACAGGTCGTCCAACGGCCTGTCCTTGGGGAAATCCAGCTCGACCACGTTCGCGAACATATGATAGCTGTCGCGATTCCCAAGCATCGCCTTGTGATCGATGGCCACGGCGACGCTGATCGTCTTCCCGTTCGCCGGATCGTACCGGCGCGCCGCCCTTGCGAACATGACGGAGAAAAAGGCGTTTGGGCTGCCGTCAAAGTCCTTGCAGTACTGCATCAGCTGCGCTTCGGACAGCTTGACATAGGTTATCCTCGGGTCCTTGTCCGCGCCCGCGTCCAGGCGGTAGAAATCCGCCGTGGTCTCCTTCGTATACAGCGGCGCTTCCGCGCCTTCGATGTCCAGCCCGGCAAAGGGGTTCCCGGTCTCCGATTCGGGAATGTCGCCTCCGGGCAGGCGGAAGCCCTCCGGATCAAGGGCACACCCGCGCCATCCGTCAGGGAATGCGAGATCTCAAAGGCCAGCCGCTTTCCCTCGTATTTCCACGCTGCCAGGTGGAGGTTCGATTCCCCTGAATTAAGGGCGATCGGCTTCCAGCTGTTGCGCACCGTCATGGGAAGCGGATTCGCGACCGTAAACAGGTCATTCTCCCTTGCGACAGCTTTTACATAAAAGTAAGGGAATCGCGCGCGCAGCTCCTCGACGACGTCCCGGAGGATATCGCCATCCACCGGCTGCTTCAGCGCGACGAGCGCGCCCATCGTATTGGGATGGTCCGGCGTGGATAAATACAGCATCGGCTCATAAAATTCCTTCAAGCGCAACGCCTCCATATGATCGTTCGGTGCCACAGGGTGTCCCGGGGGCGGCAGCTTCACGCATGCCCCAGGCATTGCCGGTTGGTTCTCCCTCCATGGCCACATTATACCCGGCGGCAGACAGGGTGTCAACAGGCCCGCTCCAACGACGGACTGCGCGACGCGCCAAGGTATCTGAAAGGATACCTGGTATCGTGAAAAATCGTACTTGTGCATCATCCGCGCAGGTAGTATAATCATACCAGTTCAGAAACACGACCACGAAGGGGATTCATATGGGACAGCAGACGACCATGGAGGAGCGCTTCGGCAAATGCCCGTACGCGACGGCGCAGGCCCTCATATCCGGCAAATGGGCCGTGCTGATATTGCTCTATCTGGAGGACGGCCCCTTGCGCTTCAACGCGCTGCTGCGCAGGATGCCGAGGATGACCCACGCGACGCTGTCCGTGCAGCTGAAAGCCCTGGAGGAACACGGCCTGGTCCGCCGGGTCCAGTACGAAGCCATCCCGCCGAAGGTGGAGTATTCCCTCACCGACATCGGAAGGAAGTTCCACCCCGTCGTCGCCGCGATGGAGGCCTGGGGAAGCGAATACATCGATCAGATGAACGGGGGTAATGACCAATGAGCCTGACGGGAATGGTTTACAGGCCGCCCTACGAGGCCAATTCCCTGCTGTTGCAGGTGACGCGGGGCTGCAGCCACAACAAGTGCACCTTTTGCCACATGTACCCGGATGTTCCGTTTTCGGTTTGCCCGATGGAGGACGTGGAGGCGGACATCGAGGAAGCCGCCCGCTATTGCCCCGATGTAGATCGGGTGTTCCTGGAGCACGGCGACGCCTTTGTGCTCTCCGCAGATCGCCTGATCCGGATCGCCGACGCGATCCACGCCCGGCTGCCCCGGGTGAAGACCATCGCCATGTACGCCTCCATCCAGAATATCCGGCACAAGACCGACGACGAGCTGCGCCGGCTGCGCGCATGCGGCATCGGCGGCCTGGACATCGGCGTGGAAAGCGGCCTGGACGCGGCGCTGACGTACATGAACAAGGGCCATACGGCGGCGGAAGCAAGGGTGCAGCTGCGGCGGCTCACCGACGCGGGCATTGATTACAGCTTCAACGCGATCCTCGGCTGCGGCGGCGCAGAGCTCTGGCGGGAAAACGCCGACGCCACCGCCGAACTGATCAACGCGGTGCAGCCCCATCTGCTGTTCATCGGAACGCTGCATGCCGAGCCCGGCTGTCGGCTGTACCGGGACATAAAGGAAGGCCTGTTTCGGGAATGCACCTTCGGCCAGCTGCTTGACGAGCAGGAGCGGCTGATCAGCGGTCTGGATTTGAAGGATACCATATACTTCGGCGCCCACCCCTCCAACGTCGTGCCCATGCAGGGCCGGTTGCCGGAGCACAGGCAGGCCATGATCGCGGCCGTGCGAGAGAAGCGTGAACAGCTTCGCTGCCGCTTGGATGAATACCCCCGGCGCGGCGGAGAGGGCTCCATACTGGACCAATAAAAGGAGGATACAACCATGGCAGACACTTTGACCACCCTGAAGACGCGCCGCAGCTGCCGCGCCTACAGGAGCGAACACGTCGAGCAGGAGAAGCTCGACGCCATCATCGAGGCCGGGACCTACGCCCCCACCGGCATGGGCAAGCAGTCCCCGATCATACTGGTCGTCAGGGATCCGGAAATCCGTGCCACGCTGACCAGGCTCAACGCCGCCGCGATGGGCATGGACATCGACCCCTTCTACGGCGCGCCGGAGCTGCTGGTGGTGCTGGCGAACAGGGCGATCCCGACTTACATCTACGACGGCAGCCTGGTGATGGGCAACATGATGAACGCCGCTGCGGACCTGGGCGTGGCGAGCTGCTGGATCCACCGCGCCAAGGAGGAATTCGAGAGCGAGGAGGGCAAGGCCATCCTCAGGCAGCTCGGCATCGAGGGCCACTACGAGGGCATCGGCAACCTGATCCTGGGCTATGCCGCCAAGCCCGCTGGGAAAGCGGCGCCGAGGAAAGCTGACTACGTCTTCAAAGTTTAGCACAGGCAGACCACGATAAATTGCGACACCCCGTCATCGTTCCGCACCGTGCGGCGCTTTGATGGGGTGTCGCCTCTTTCCTCCCCACGTGAGCCCCACGTTCGCCCTGTCGCGGGCTTTCCTGGGCCAGACCGGCCACGTGCCCGTCCCCAGCGCAGTGCCTGCGTCAGGGGCCAACGTGGGGCGGGGGCGAAATAGAAGGACCCCAGACTTAAAAGCTGCACGGACAGTGCAAATGACAGAACAACAGCAGCCCCGCGACGACTGAATCGCGGGGCTGATATGTTGCTTTATCCGTTATTTGGTTATGCTGCTTGTGGGAATCAGGCGAGCAGCCACGCCACCATCTCGTCGGCCGCCTTCAGATCATCACAGACGCGGGGACGGTTCTTTTGTCCTGCTACATCTTTGCAATTCGTTCGATGACCGCTTTGCTGATGCCCGTCAGTCTGGACAGTTGTCGGATGGATACCCCGGTTCCCAATGCCTTTCTTACCGCTGTTTCACACTTTTCTCCCGTCCATCCGCCGATATCCTGCGCGTTGTTACATCCGCAGGCAATCCGCAGACGTTCTATCGCTTCACGGTCCGTCAGACGCTTTGACCCCTTATCCTCCAGGTGTTCCGTATCACTTCGTTCACTGACGAATCCCAGAAGGGCCTCTCCTTTCAGGTCTGTCAGATTCCCAAGGTCATCTATCAGCGCGTCGTCTTCCGTGATTCCGCTGCACCCCAACCACGGATACTCAAAGGGCTTTGCACAGAGGCCAGCCTTCACCGGATTCTGACAGATATATCGCAATACATCCAGAAAGTACGCATCATCCTCCACCTGCTCGCTTCGGTATCTGTCCTGAAAGAGATGTCCGTGAAGCTGATATTTCCAATTGTAATAATGTACATAGGAAACCCCTATTCGTTTGAAAGTCATTCCCAGTGCCTCTTTCCCCTCCCGCAGGAGAAGATGAACATGATTTCCCATCAGACAATACGCATACAGTTGAAACATGGATTCACGCTTCACGCGCTGCATGATCTCAAGAAAACGCCGGTTGTCTTCATCATCCGAAAAGATTATTCTCCTGTCCGCTCCCCGCAGCATCACATGGTATAATCCTGTGCATGACTTTTCCCGTGCCATTCTGGCCATACAATCACCTGTCCTGTGGAAAAAGCATACCATCTTTTGCAATACAAGTCAAGACACAAGAACCGTCCCCGTGTCTCTCCAAAGAAAGAAGCCCTTGTAAAACTGGGAAAAACAAGCGCGCCAAGCAAGAATCTGTTATCTTCCGTGGTGACGATAACCCTTAAGCGGTTTTAGATCTCCTGCATCTGCCATATGACGTTGATCACTTCTAAAAACGCTCCTGCGGGGGCATGCCATACGTGTCCACAGCCTCCGGTTATTGAAGGGGCGCGATGGCGTCCAGAATGGTCTTTTCCAGCGCCTCCCGGCCGTAGCTGTCCACAGCGGCCTTGTTCTTTTCTCCGTGGGTCAGGTTGCCCGCGCCTCCGATACAGCCACTGACGCAAGCCATACCTTCGATGAAGTTGGCGTCCAGAGCGTTCCGGCTCTTTTTCAGCAGCGCCATACGGCATTCCTCGATGCCGTCGCAGGCGCATGCCTTCAACTGGAAGTCGTCCAGGTGCTGCTCCCTGAGGCCTTCGGCCACGGCGTCGGACAGGCCGCCGCTGCGGGCGAAGATGCGGCCGAAGTAGCTGGCGTTGTCCAGCACGTCCTCCGGTAGGGTGGTGATGTCAATGTCCCGGCTGTCCAGCAGCGCCTGCAGTTCCTCAAAGGTGATGGCGGCATCCACATAGGGCTTGACATCCTCCAGCTGCACTTCCGCCTTTTTCGCGGTGCAGGGGCCGATGAATACCACTTTGGCGCTCTTTTCACGTTCCTTGATGTATTTGGCGATGGTGGCCATGGGCGACAGGTTGTGGGAAATATACGGAACCAGGGCCGGGAAAGCGGTCTTCACGTAGCGCACGAACGCCGGGCAGCAGGATGAGGTCAGGAAGCCCTTTTCCGCCAGCTCCTTCGATTCGGCTTGAGCCACCATGTCCGCGCCCAGAGCCGCCTCCACCACCGTGTGGAAGCCCAGCTCCTTGATGCCGGTGATCACCTGGCCCAGCCTGGCGTAATTGAGTTGACTGCCGATTGCCGGGGCCACCAGGGCGTACACCCTGTATTGGGTATTTCCCTGGCTCTTTTTCAGCATGTCGATCACGTTGATGATGAAGGAGCGGTCCGTGATGGCGCCGAAGGGGCACTGGTACACGCACGCGCCGCACTGGATGCACTTCTCGTCGTCGATCTTCGCGGCATTGTCGTCACTGATGGAGATGGCCTTGATCTTGCAGGCGTTCTGGCAGGGGCGCTTGCGGTTGACAATGGCGCTGTAGGGGCACACCTTGGCACACTGGCCGCATTCCACGCACTTGGTCTTGTCGATGTGAGCCTCGCGTTTGTGGTCGAAGGAGATTGCGCCACGCTTGCACACGTCTTCGCAGCGGTGGGCCAGGCAGCCCCGGCAGGAATCCGTGACCTGATAGCCCACGGCGGGGCAGTCATCGCATGCGATGTCGATGACCTGGATGATGTTGCCGCCCTGGCCGCCGCCCATGGCCAGCTTCACGCGCTCCGCCAGTATGGCGCGCTCCTTGTACACGCAGCAGCGCATGGTGGGCACCTTGCCGGGCACGATCATCTTTGGAATGTCCAGCACGTTCTCCAGCAGGGTGTCGTTCCAGGCCTGCCGCGCCACTTCCCGCAGCACCTTGTATTTCAGGTATTGTACCTTCGTGTCGAATTTACGCATAATTACTCCTAAAAATAACTGACCTTGATGCGCTTGCCCATCTTTTTGAGCGCTTCCGACAACTCTTGCACCAGATTCATCTTGATGTTGAAGCTGATGGGCAGGTCGGGGTTCTGGTGGGCGGGGTTGATGGCCCTGCCGACGTAGAAGTTGATGTCCGTGGCTTCTTCAAAGAGCAGGCGGCTGATCATGGAAGCGCCATCCTTGCCGTTGCTCCAGGCCTCATAGCGCTTGTTTTCCCCGATGTAATCCTTTGCGTATTCCACCACGCGGTTCACGGTGATCACGCCCTCGGTGACCAGATCCACGCCCTCCAGATAGGCGATGGGCGGAATGTCTCCCTTGAAATCCAGCGATGCGCGCAGGGGCTTGTTCAGCCATTTGGCGGCGATGGAGGAGGTGGTGCCGCCGCAGATGATGTGCTTGCCCTCTTTTGCGAAAAACAGATTCATCATCCGGTCGCCGTCGTCCCGGTTGCTGGGAGGCCCAAAGAGCATATTCATCGGTACGCGCTTGCGGATGCGCACCACGCAGGAGGTGGCATCGTCCCCCGGCTCGCCGCCGTACAGCTTGTTGCATTCATCCACCAGAATGGTGGAAAGGTTCTTGGCGGTGTAGCCGCACAGGCTCATGGCCTCCATGAAGGAGATGATGTCTTCCCGCTTCCAGCCGAAGTTGTACGCTATGCCGATGCCCGCATGGGGGCATCCGTCGCTCATGGCGATGAACACGTCGTCCTCCTGCAGGCGGATGAGGGAACGGTAGATCTGCTTGCCGCCGATGGTGGTTTCCGTGCGGGGGTATTCCCAGTTCCCGCCGTCGCGCAGCACGATCACCTGGGGATTGTCGTACTGGATCAGCTCCGCCGTCTGGTTGCGGATAAGGCGGATGATGGTGAAGGTGGAATAGGCCACGCCGCGCATGGAATCCACCGGCAGGGTGGCGGCGATGGCCTCCACGCATTCCTCGATGGACAGCCCCGCGGCCAGCATGGTGGAGATGATCTTGCTGGTCAGCGTGGACAGTATGCTGGCCTTTACGCCGCTGCCCAGGCCGTCCGCCAGCACGATCACCGTGGAGCCGTCCTCCTGCTCCACGACCTCCACGTGGTCGCCGCAAAGCTGCTCGCCAACGTGGTTGATGCTTTTATAGCCGATATCACATGTCAGATCATTCATTGGCAATGGACTCCTTCAGCTTGGACAGGGCGATCTTGGTTTCTGCGGCAGTTTCGCCGAGCAGGCTTGCAATCTCCTGCACGATGCGCATTTGCTTGTCCACCACCTTGTCGGCCACCTCCGCGGTCTGGCGGCTGATCTCCTCCCTCTGGCGGCGGGCATCCTCCTCTTCACTGACGTCGCGCATGATGCACAGCAGCATCCGTCCGCCCTCCGCGGGCACGATGGTCTGCTGAACGGTGCAGCCGTATTCGGCGAGATAGGAGCGCTCGTGGAATATGCCGCGGCCGGTGTTCTTGACTTTCAGGAAGGGCGTCGGGTCCAGGATGCGGACCACCTGGTCGCCCAGCACGGCACTGTCGGAGCGCAGGTTCAGGATCTTGAGGGCGGCAGGGTTGATCTGCTGCACCTCGAGCTGATCGTTCAGCATGATGATGCCGTTGGGGCTGTTGCGGGCAATGGTGTCGTTGACGTTTTCGGCCTTCTCCATCAAATAGGGCAGGCACATCGAAATCTCCGCCTTGCCCTGGTAGATGGCGACAGCTTTCTCCCGGCAGGTATCGTAGCCGCAGGAACCGCAGTTGAGCTCCTGACTGGGCTTGAACTTGCCCATTTCGCGCAGGATATCCCGGATCTCCGCCTCGGTGGGCATGCCTGCCCGTTGCTCGATGGGCTCAAAGCGCTTGCGAAGCTCGCGGGTCTCCGGCTGGCCGATCTCAAAGTCCTTGTCCCCCGCATACCGCGCCACGGCAAGATAATCCTTCACGGGGCTGCGGCCATACTTTTCCATCACCGGGCCGCCGGCGCAGCTGCCCGCGCAGGCGCTCATCTCGATGAAGCAATGGTGGATCCTGCCCTGCTCGATGTCCCTGAGTGCGGCAATGCAGTTTTCCACCCCATCCAGCGCCAGATAGGTATAGCCCTGCGCGTCCTGGGCCATGGTCTTGAGGATGCCGCCGGTGGTCGGGAAAAAACGGGCCAGGCTGTGCGCGTCCGGCTGCTTTTCCTGCCGGAGCGCCACGCCCTCCCGGTTCAGCCAGTTGGTCAGCTCCTCAAAGGTCAGCACGGCGTCCACGATGCCCTCGTAGTACTCCGCCTCGTCCTTCTTGGCCACGCAGGGGCCGATGAACACCGTTTTGGCGTCCGGAATGCGCCGCTTGATGTCCTTGCAGTGGGCCTGCATGGGCGAAAGCACGTCGGCCAGGTACTCAAGCTCCCTGGGGAAGTACTTCTGGATCAGCAGATTGACGGAATGGCAGCAGGAGGAGATGACGATATCCCGATCTTCTTCCCTGAGGATCCGGTCGTATTCCCGCTTGACCAGCGTGGCGCCCAGGGCGGTCTCCTCCACGTCGAAAAAGCCCAGCTTTTTCAGCGCCTCCCGCATGGCCTCGATGCCCACGCCCTCGTAGTTGGCCACAAAGGAGGGAGCCAGCGATACCACCACGGGAGCGCCGCTCTGGATGAGCACCTTTGCCTTTTCGGTCTCATCCACGATCTCTTTGGCGTTCTGGGGACACACCACAAAGCAATGTCCGCACAGGATGCACTCATTGCCGATGATGTGGGCCTGGTTGCCAGAGAACCGGATGGACTTGACCGGACAGTGACGGATGCACTTGTAGCAATTCTTGCAATTGGATTTCTTCAGCGTTAGACAGTTCGGCATAGCTCACACCTTTTCTTTGATTTCTTTCTCAAAGAACGCAGAGACGGTTTCCGGCGAAACGGAAAAGAATTCCCCGTCCACCGTGACGCACACGCCCTGCTGACATTTGCCCATGCAGAAGGTGCCACCCAGTTCGATCTTGTCGCTCAGTTTCTCTTTGGCGATCAGGTCCTGCAGCTGCTCCACCACAGGGCGGGAACCCTTGATATGGCAGGAGGAACCGATACAGACAGTGACTTTCATTTTCTTCACTCCTTCTGTTCATTCGTTCTATAAAAGGAAAGGGAGCCGGGCTCCCCTTCCATTATACTTCATGTGAGGGCTTAGCAGGTTTACTGGCGGTAAATCAAGGGGAATCAACGCAGAAATGCAGTCAAAGACGCCGAAAATGCGCTTCAGGTATTTTGGAAACACACTCTAATGATACTCCACCACATTGGCCCAGGAGAGCAGGAACTCCCGCTCCTTCTCGTTGCCCTTGACGGACTGGCTGGCAGCCACAATGGGCATCCATTTCTGCACATACTGCATGGATGTGCTGCTCTTTTCACAGAAAAGATTCAGGTATTCCTTGGCCCCGTCGATATCGCCGTTGAGCCAGAAAAGCAAGTAGGTCCTCGCGGCGTCGGCGGAGGCGTTGCCCTGGGTCACGTGGCTCCAGTCGATGACGTAGGGCGTGCCGTCCTCGCTGATGATCACATTGGAGGGCCAGAAATCGCCGTGGCACACCTTGTTGTGGGTGGGCATGCCCTCCAGGCGGGCCTGAAGGTCATAGCGGGTGGTGGCGTTCAGATCGGCCTGGCTGATCTTGCGGCTCATCTTGTCCTTGAGCCGGTTCAGCATGGGGCAGGTCTTGCTCTGCACCTCCAGCTGGATGTCCACAAACCGATCGAGGTATTTCGACTTGTTGTCCGGATCCTCCTTCATGATATGGGACAGGGTCTTTCCCGGAATGAACTCGGAGATGATGGCCCATTTGCCTTCGATCATCGTCACGCCCAGGATCTTGGGGATATGCAATCCGGTCTCCTCGATCCGGGCCTGATTCAGCGCTTCATTGAGGATATCGGCCTTGGAATAGTTCTCGTTGAACACTTTGACGCAATGATCGCCATCCCGATAGATGGTCTTGGTGTTGCGCACCGCAATCACACGATCCAGATTCATGCTCTTCTCCTCCTTCTCACAGCTTCCGGCCGGGGCGGTAGGCCTTCTTCACGGGGTCATCCTGAATATCGCCAATGTCATCCGCCGTGGGCTTGGGCGTTTCGGTAAAATGCTTTTCTCCGTAATAGGCGTTCAGGTACATCTGCCTGATTTCGCTCATGAGCGGATAGCGGGGATTGGCTCCGGTGCACTGATCGTCGAAGGCCTGCTCCACCATGTCGTCCAGCCGGTCCAGGAAGTCCTTCTCATCCGGCACGTAATCCCGGATGGCGGGCTTGATGTCCACATAGGCCTTCAGGTTGTTGATCAGCTTGATCAGCCCCTCCAGCTTTTCCCGGTCGCTGCCGCCCCTGACGCCCAGCGCTTCGGCCACTTCGGCGTAACGGCGCAGGGTGTGGGGATGGTCGTACTGCGGGAAGGTGCCCATCTTGGCGGGCGTCTCGGCGGCGTTGAAGCGCAGCACCTCTTCGATCATCAGGGCGTTGGCGATGCCGTGGGGGATGTGGTGGAAGGCGCCCAGCTTGTGGGCCATGGAGTGGCACACGCCCAGGAAGGCGTTGGCGAAGGCCATGCCCGCCATGGTGGCGGCGTTGGCCATCTTCTCCCGGGCCACAACGTCGGTCTGGCCGTCGTCATACGCGCGGGGCAGGTATTCAAAGATGGTCTGCAGCGCTTTGATGGCCAGGCCGTCCGTGTAATCCGTGGCCATCATGGAGGCATAGGCCTCCAGGGCGTGGGTCACGGCGTCGATGCCGCTGGCGGCGGTCAGGCCCTTGGGGGCGGTCATGTGGAAATCGGTGTCGATGATCGCCATGTTGGGCAGCAGCGCGTAATCGGCCAGGGGATACTTCACGCCGCTCTTCTCATCGGTGATGACCGCGAAGGGCGTCACCTCGCTGCCGGTGCCGGCGGAGGTGGGAACGGCGATGAAATAGGCCTTTTCGCCCATCTTCGGGAAGGTATACACGCGCTTGCGGATATCCATGAAGCGCATGGCCATATCCTGGAAATCCACCTCGGGATGCTCGTAGAGCACCCACATGATCTTGCCCGCGTCCATGGCGCTGCCGCCGCCCAGGGCGATGATCACATCGGGCTGGAACAGTCGCATCTGCTCCGCGCCGGCCTTCGCACAGGCCAGGGTGGGATCCGGAGCCACGTCAAAGAAGGTGGCGTGCTGGATTCCCAGCGCGTCCAGCTTTTCGGTGATGGGCCTGGTGTTTCCGTTGTGATAGAGAAAACTGTCGGTGACGATAAAGGCCTTCTTCTTGCCCATCACGTGCCTGAGCTCGTCCAGCGCCACCGGCAGGCAGCCCTTCTTGATATATACCTTCTCCGGCGCACGGAACCACAGCATGTTCTCTCTCCTTTCGGCCACGGTCTTGATGTTCAGCAGATGCTTCACGCCCACGTTCTCCGATACGGAGTTGCCGCCCCAGCTACCGCAGCCCAGGGTGAGGGACGGAGCCATCTTGAAGTTGTACAGATCGCCGATGCCGCCATGAGAGGAAGGCGTGTTCACCACGATGCGGCAGGTCTTCATTCGGGCCGCGAAGGCGTCCAGCACCTCGGGCTTCTTCTGGGTGTCGGCGTACAGGGATGCGGTATGGCCATAGCCGCCGTCGGCGATCAGCCGATCCGCCTTGCCAAAAGCATCCTCCAGATCCTTGGCGCGGTACATGGCCAGCACGGGGCTCAGCTTTTCATGGGCGAACTCCTCGCTGAGGTCCACGGACTCCACCTCGCCGATGAGCACCTTGGTGCCCTCCGGCACGGTGACGCCCGCCAGCGCCGCGATCCTGCAGGCGCTCTGGCCGACGATCCGGGCGTTCAGCGCGCCGTTGATCAGTATGGTGTGGCGCACCTTGTCCAGCTCGTCGCCCTTGAGGAACCAGCAGCCGCGATTGGCGAACTCGGCCTTGACCTCTTCATAGATGCTGTCCAGCACGATCACGCTCTGCTCGGACGCGCAGATCATGCCGTTGTCGAAGGTCTTGGAATGGATGATGGAATTGACGGCCAGGATCAGGTTGGCGCTGTCGTCGATGACGGCGGGCACGTTGCCCGCGCCCACGCCCAGGGCGGGCTTGCCGCTGGAATAGGCGGCCTTCACCATACCCGGGCCGCCGGTGGCCAGAATGATATCCGCTTCCCGCATCAGGGTGTTGGTCATCTCCAGGGAGGGCACGTCGATCCAGCCGATGATGCCCTCCGGCGCGCCGGCCTTCACCGCCGCGTCCAGCACCACCTTCGCCGCGGCGATGGTGGAGCCCTTGGCCCGGGGATGGGGGCTGAAGATGATGCCGTTGCGGGTCTTCAGGCAAATCAGCGCCTTGAAGATGGCGGTGGAGGTGGGATTGGTGGTGGGGATCACCGCGGCCACCACGCCGATGGGCTCGGCGATCTTCTTCATGCCGTAGGCCTTGTCCTCCTCGATCACGCCGCAGGTGCGGGTGTCCCGATAGGCGTTGTAGATGTATTCGCTGGCGTAGTGATTCTTGATCACCTTGTCCTCCACCACGCCCATGCCGGTCTCCTCCACGGCCAACTTGGCCAGGGGGACGCGGGCCTGATTGGCCGCCGTGGCCGCGGCCAGGAAGATCTTATCCACCTGCTCCTGGGTATAGGCGGCGAAGCGCCTCTGCGCGGCGCGAACGCGGGCGATGCTTGCCTCCAGCGCTTCCACGCTGTCCACCATGTCAAATGCTTTGGATTCCATTTTCTTCCTCCTGTTCCTGTTTTCCTGTCTCACTGGCCGCCAGATGGAGATAAGCCAGAGATAGTGCGATGTTTACCGGGTGCACCGTCACGCGGGGCGGCGTCCTGATGGGATATGGCGCAAAGTTGAGGATCGCCGTCAGGCCCGCCGACGTCATTTCATCGGCCGCCGCCTGCGCCGCCGCCGCCGGAACCGTGAGGATGCCCGTGCGTATGTGATGCGAGGCGCAAAAGGCGGCGAACTGATCCATCGGATAGACGGGAATGGGGCCGTGGAGCGAACAGACGGACGCGCTGCGGTCGAAGGCGGCGATGATCTCCACGCCGTAATCCCGGAAACCGTCGTAGTCCATCAGGGCCGTGCCCAGCTTGCCCGCGCCCACGATCACCGCGGGGACGGGCACGTCCACCCCCAGCGCCCTCTCCATGTCCCGGCGAAGGGTCGACACCGGATAGCCCACCCTGGGCAGCCCCGCCGCGCAGACGCTGGCCAGGTCCTTGCGCACCTGGACCTCGCCCAGCCCCAGCTTTTTCGCGATCTGCGTGGCCGAGACCTTTTCCGCGTCCGTTCTGCGGATGAACTGCAAATACAAGGGCAATCTTCCCAGCGTCGCCTTTGAAAGCGTACTTTGCAAGGAATCGACCTCCTGTCTTTCGATATGCATTATATCAAATTGTCCGCCCCTTGCGAATTACCAAAACCGTATAGTCAATATATCACAATTGATCTATCGGTTCAAAACGGGGCAAAAAACGGGGCTCTTCCACCGGATCCGGCGGCAGAGCCCTGATGAAGGGGCGGCTTCTTTTTACTATTTCTGCGCGATGCAGGCGCGCTTGGACTGGGTCAGTTCCGTGATGAAGCGCTTGTCCAGCTCCGTCAGCTGGTAATCCTGCCGGTGGATCAGCATATCCCGATACACCCGCTGGTTTTCCGCGCATTCCCGCTGCACCAAATGCATCTGCCGCAGAAGTCTCTCCGGCAGCGGCGAAACCCACATGAAGGTTTCCGGGTTTTCTGTCAGCAGATCCATCTGGCTTCCCCGCTCGAACACAAAGATGCGCCGGGGCGTATTCGGCAGCTCTTCATTTCTCACGGCGGAAAGCGGTAGGGAGGGCACATAGGGATCGGCGTGAGCAATCTGTATATATTGCTGTAGATCCGAAAAACGAATGATCTCCATCCCGGCCAACGCGCTGTCTTCCCGCATCACCAGCACATATTTGAACTCTGCGACGATCTCGCGTTTGAGCCCCTTCTCCGCCATCATCTGCTTGAAATATCTGTCATAGCCCGCCGCGTAACGGATGATTCCCAGGTTGTATCCGACCTCCAGGATGTTTTTCACCGCCTGCAGCGCGTTGGTTTCCTGATAGAAGATTTCCACATCTTCCTTTCCCAGCTTTCGGGAGAAAGCGGCGAAGGCATCCGAAATATAGCTGGCCCGGGGCACAGAAATGGAAAAGCGCTGTTTGCCCGCTTTTTTCTCTTTATAAAGGCTCTCCATTTCGTCCACCTGCTCAAGGATCTTCCGGGCCTGATTGACAAACAACTCGCCGTCCGGCGTCAGCAGCATGCCCCTTGAGGAGCGATGAAAGAATCGGATGCCCAGCTCGCCTTCCATCTCCCGGACCACCCGGCTCAGATTGGGCTGCGCCACGTGCAGCTCCTCCGCCGCTTTGTTGATAGATCCATTCTCCGCAATACTGATAACATATTTCAGGTGTAAAAGGTTCATCTCATTTTCCTCATTGTGGATCTGATCTGGAGTGGTATCATATTCGTACAGCTGTGGAACTCACCAAGTATTAAATGTCCATTTTCTGGGGTCCATTTTATAGTATTCGTCAACACTTGTCAACACAAGTCAACACTTGTCAACGGATACCGGTAAAAGACCGCATCTGCTCCTGGAAGGATCGGAAATGGGGTTGAAAACGGGGTGCGATGACGGGTAGGATAGATGGAAACGTAAGTCACTTTTGCATGGTAACAAACTGGTGCGGTCGACGGGACTTGAACCCGTACGGTCTCCCACACGCCCCTCAAACGTGCGCGTATGCCTATTCCGCCACGACCGCATGACCATAAATATTATACACACCGAAAAAGCCGATGTCAAGATAAATTTGGCTTACGCGGGCAGGGTGTGGGTGAAAATCGCGCCGGGAATGGCGTCGGCGGCGCGGCGGGCAGCGGCTTCGTCCTCAAAGGCGCCCACGGCGGTGGAGCCGCTGCCGGTCATGAACGCGGCGGACGCGCCGAGTTCGCGCAGCCGCTGTATGGCGGCGCCGATTCCGGGCAGCAGGGAGATCGCCGGGGCGGTGAGGG
Source organism: uncultured Eubacteriales bacterium (assembly GCA_902778045.1). Lineage (GTDB taxonomy): Bacteria > Bacillota > Clostridia > Christensenellales > Aristaeellaceae > UBA2862. The sequence goes on along the minus strand of CACYWI010000136.1, from coordinate 5,309 downwards.
CGTTGGCATGGAGCGCGTCGACGGCGCGCAGGTCGCGCCGCGCGAGGGCGTCCGTCAGCGCCGCGGCGTTGAAGCGGGCCTCCGGGAAGCCGCCGCCGTCATACAGCCTGAACACCGCCGCGGTGGACAGGCCGCCGCCGGGACGCACCAGCACCAGCGGGATCCGGGGCGCGTGGGCCACCGGCTCGATCGCCTCGCCGATGCCGGACACCCGGGCCAGCCCGCCGGTGAGGCAGAAGGGCACGTCCGCGCCCAGCCGCTCGCCGATTTGCAGCAGCTCTGCCCGGCCCAGGCCCAGCCCCCACAGGTCGTTCAGGGCTGTGAGCGCCGCGGCGCAGTCGGCGCTGCCGCCGCCCAGCCCCGCCTGTGAGGGAACGCGCTTGGTGAGCGCCATGCGCGCGCCGCGGCTTTCGCCGGTATGGCTCAGCAGCGCCCGGGCCGCCCGCATCACCAGGTTGTCCTCCCCCGCCGGCTCGCCGTCCACCGTCAGGGCAAGGCCGTCCGCCGGTTCGATCAGAAGGTCGTCGTGCAGGTCGACGGTCTGCATCACCATGTTCAAAAGGTGGTAGCCGTCCGCCCGGCGCCCGGTGATGTCCAGCGCCCAGTTGATCTTGGCATGGGCCTTGAAGGCAGCGGTCATGGAAGCGCCCTCTTTCCATTGTGGTTTGACACCATTATACACCCGGAGGATACGGAAGCGCAACGCTTCACGAATACACGCTGGGTTCGTCGTAGATCCCGTGGAAGATGGTCCAGAAAATCGTGTCGTCGATGCCGCCCAGCGCGTTGTGGGCGCTGTCGCCGGTGAGCAGCCGGCCCTCCTCGTCCATGAACAGGTATTCGCCCTCGTCCAGGGTCAGGGCCAGGCGCAGGTCCACATACTTCGGGATGCCGTTGGGGTAGGTGTCGTCCGCCGGGTCCTGGAACCGTGCCACCAGCAGCGCGTTCATGGGGCCGGGCTCGGCGTCCTGGGCGGGCACGAGGTCCTCCAGCAGCTTTTGCAGCGCGTAGGCCTTCACCGTGTTCTCGCCGTCGATGTCGATGAATACGGCGCGGCATCGGCCCAGGGCGTCCGTGGCGTACAGCGCCGCGTGATCCAGTATATATCGCCCGTCCCCGTCCAGCTCCGGTCCCGGCGCGCCCCGGCGCAGCTGGTCGGCGGGCACATAGCCCTCCTGGCCCGCGAACAGCACCCGGGCGAAGCCCTCGTCGGCCTGACCGAGGTATTGCACCCGCATGCCATTGACGGCGTTCACGCAGCGCGACTTCGGAGAAGGCTGCTCGTGGAAGGGGACATACCCGCCGTAGGCCAGGCAGCCGTCGGCGTCCGTCAGTACCAGCCACTCCCCCTCCCCGAAGGGGCCTGCGTCGTCGAGGTACTCCCAGCCGCTCTCCGCGTCGATCCAGGAGGGCCTGAGGGTGGGCTCCGGCGTGGCCGTGGGCTCCGGCGTGGCCGTGGGCCGGATGACCGCGCCCGTGGGGTTGGGCGCGAGCACGTTGTCCGGCCGGGGGGCGTTCCAGCGGTTCAGCAGCAGGCCAATGCCCACGGCCAGCACGACGAGGGCCGCCGCGGCCAGCGCCAGCCGCCGGACGCGCCCCTGCCGCGCGCGATAGCGTTCGATGTCATCCGCGCCGTCCAGTATCGCCCGGGTGAAGCCCTCGGACGCCTCCGGCAGCAGATGGCTGTTGTCCTGTTCGCGCTTATCCACGGTCCCCGCCTCCCCTCTCCCAGGGCATCGTATCGTCGTCCAGCATGTCCCGCAGCTTTTCCCGACCCTGGCGCACCCGGGTCTTGACCTGCTCCGCCGTCGCGCCGACGATCCTGCCGATCTCCTTCTGGCTGTAGCCCTCGAAGTAGTACAGCAGCACCGGCAGCCGGTACTTGTCCGGCAGGCGGTGGACGGCCTCCAGCAGCGCCATGCCGCCCTCCGGCGCGGGCGGCGGCGGGACCTCGGCTTGCAGCTGCGCGTCCAGCCTGCGCCGACGGATCAGCCGCCGCTGCGCGTCCCGGCACTGGTTCACCAGTATGCGGGTGAACCACGCCTCGAACAGCGCCTCGTCCCGCAGCGTCGCGCGGCGCTTCCAGCCCTTCAGCATGGCCTCCTGCACCGCGTCGGCGGCGTCCTGCTCGTTCCAGAGGATGGACATGGCCACGTGGTACAGCTTCGAGCGCATGTTCATCGCCGCCGCCAGAAAAGCCTCCTCGCCCATGGCCGTCCCTCCCCCCAGAGTACAGTCTACTTCCTTTGACGCGCGAGGGCAAGGGAAGGGGGAAAAACGGCGAAAATTAACAAATGGAAAATGGGGGACGGGGATTGGGAGTTGGGAATGAGGAGTGAGGAGTTAAGAATGATGGTTGAAAACTTGACGCTTCGCTGGACCTACGGTGCGGATTTCTTTGATTCAAAGGGGAACGACCTCTTCCGTCATTTGCTCCGCAAATGCCACCTTCTCCTAAAGGAGAAGGCTTTTGTTGCGCCAGCCGCTATTCCTGTTCCCTGTTCCCTGTTCCCCTAGTTCCTAGTTCCTAGTTCCTAATCCCTATTCCCTAATCCCTAATCCCTAATCCCTCTTCCCTCTTCCCTAATCCCTCATTATCTGCTATAATGTATATAGGGAAGAATCGCTCCGGGGGGATGTCCATGATCCGCGCGTTTTACGATGCCACGTTTGTGGCGTCGGTGATATTGATGCTGGCCTACGTTTGCATGTGGCACAGGCACTTCGACATACACATCACGCTGGTGTTCGTGCTGGTGCCGGTGGTGAACCTGGGCTACAGCCTGCTGGGCCGGGCGGAAACGCTGGAATCGGCGGTGCTGGCCAACGCGATGAGCTACATCGGCCCGTGCTACCTGCTGCCGGTGATCATGCTGAGCGTGTTCAGCCTGTGCCACATACCGCTGCCCCGGTGGGCGCGGGCGGCGCTGCTGACCGCGGGCACGGGGATCTACATCTGCGCGCTGACCACCGGCAGCCACGGGCTGTTCTACCGCTCCATCGCCTACGAGCCGGTGAACGGCGCAATGGTGCTCACCAAGGTCTACGGCCCGATCCACACCCTGTTCTACGGGATGATCATCGCCTGCTTCCTGGCCAGCGTGGGGGCCATGGTGTACAGCTACGTCCGAAAGAAGCAGGTTTCCCGCAAGCTGATCTACCTGCTGTTTTTCCCGGTGGCGCTATGCATGCTCAGCTTCTTCGGCGGGCGCCGGATAACACCGCAGGTGGAGCTGATTCCCGCGGCCTACGTGGCGTCGATGGCCACCTACCTGGTGATCAGCCGCCGGATGTGCCTGTACGACATCTCCGAAAGCGCCGTCGATTCGCTGGTGCAGACCGGCGACACCGGCTTCATATCGCTGGACTTCCGCCTGAACTACCTGGGCAGCAACGGCACCGCGAAGGCCGTGTTCCCGGAGCTGAACGACCTGACGGTGGACCGGCCCATGGCCTGGTCGGCGAAGCTGCAGCAGACGACACTGAAGTGGCTGGCCGACTTCCAGGCCAACGAGGCCGACTGCGAGGCCTTCTACACCCAGGGCGAGCGCATCTATCAGGCCCATGTGGGCTACCTGTACGACGGGCGGCGCAGGCGGGGCTACCAGCTGACCATCACCGACGACACCGCCGACCGGCAGTACATCAACCTGCTGAACCGCTTCAACACCGAGCTGACGGACGAGGTGGCCGAGAAGACGAAGCACATCGTTGAGATGCACGACAAGCTGATCCTGGGCATGGCCACCATGGTCGAGAGCCGGGACAATTCCACCGGCGGCCACATCCGGCGCACCAGCGAGGGCGTACGGCTGCTGACCGAGCAAATCCGCGCCGGCGGCGAATTCGAGCTGACAGACGACTTCTGCGCCCGCCTGATCAAGGCCGCGCCGATGCACGACCTGGGCAAGATCGCCGTGGACGACGCCATACTGCGCAAGCCCGGCCGCTTCACCCCGGAGGAATTCGAGGTGATGAAGTCCCACGCCGCGGAGGGCGCGCGCATCGTGCACGAGATCCTGGACGGCGTGGAGGACGCGCGCTTCGCCCGCATCGCCGAGAACGTGGCCCACTATCACCACGAGCGGTGGGACGGCTCCGGCTATCCCGAGGGGCTGAAGGGCGAGGAGATCCCGCTGGAGGCCCGGATCATGGCCATCGCCGACGTGTACGACGCCCTGGTCAGCAAGCGCGTGTACAAGGAGAGCATGTCCTTCGAGCAGGCCCACGCCATCATCATGGAGGGCATGGGCAGGCACTTCGACGCGCGCTTGCAGCCCTGCTACCTGCGGGCCAAGCCATCCCTCGAGGCTTATTACGAGGCCGTCGGGCGGTAAAATCTGCGTCCGGCGATTGACAAGCCCGCCATACTCTGATATGATATAGTTACTAATTATTTGGAGGATACCGAAATGACGCATATCAAGACCATCGAAACCCGCAACCTGTGCGACAGCGCCAAGAACGGCGGCTGCGGCGAGTGCCAGACCTCCTGCCAGTCCGCGTGCAAGACCAGCTGCGGCATCGCCAACCAGCAGTGCGAGAAGAAGGCTGACAAGTAATCCAATCGGATAAACGCACATCAATGCCGCCTGAACGGGCGGCATTGATGCGCTATAGGAGCGTTCCATGATACACCAATACAAATTGAACGGCTACAACATCGTGCTGGACGTGTGCTCCGGCGCAGTGCACGTGGTGGACGACATCGCCTACGACATCATCGGCCTGTTCGAGCAGAACAGCCGGGCGGATGTCCTCGCCCGGATAGCGCGGAAGTACCCCGACGCGCCCCAGGCCGAGATCGCCGAGTGCTACGACCAGGTGGCGGAATTGAAGGACGCGGGCAAGCTGTTCGCGCCGGACAGCTTCGCCCCCATGGCCGGCGAATTGAAGCGGCGCACCGGCGGCGTGATCAAGGCGCTGTGCCTGCACGTGGCCCACACCTGCAACCTGAACTGCGCCTACTGCTTCGCCAGCCAGGGCAAGTACCACGGCGAGCGCGCCGTGATGAGCTATGAGGTGGGCAAGCAGGCGCTGGACTTCCTGGTGGCGCACTCCGGCACCCGGCGCAACCTGGAGGTGGACTTCTTCGGCGGCGAGCCGCTGATGAACTTCGACGTGGTCAAGCGCCTGGTGGCCTACGCCCGCTCCATCGAGGAGGCCGCGGGCAAGCGCTTCCGCTTCACGCTGACCACCAACGGCATGCTGGTGGACGACGACGTGATCGACTTCGCCAACCGGGAGTGCCACAACGTGGTGCTGAGCCTGGACGGGCGCAAGGAAATCCACGACGCCTGCCGCGTGGA
>CACYWI010000135.1 GCA_902778045.1 uncultured Eubacteriales bacterium | reverse complement strand
GTGGAAAAGAAGCGCCTGGAGCAGGTGCTGCAGAACGAGGAGTTCCGCAGCATCATCACCGCCTTGGGCACCAGCATCGAGGACGACTTCGACATCTCGAAGCTCAAGTACAACAAGGTGATCATACTCTCCGATGCCGACCAGGACGGCGCGCACATCCGGGCCATACTGCTGACCTTCTTCTACCGCTACATGCGCCCGCTGATCACCGAGGGCCACGTGTACATCGGCATGCCGCCGCTGTATAAGGTGGCCAAGGGCGACAAGACCATCTACTGCTACGACGACAACGCCCTGCCCGCGGCCATCAAACAGGTGGGCAAGGGCTACACGCTGCAGCGCTACAAGGGCCTGGGCGAGATGAACCCGGAGCAGCTTTGGGAGACCACCATGAACCCCGACGGCCGCAAGCTGATGCAGGTGGGCATCGAGGACTTCGTGGAGGTGGAGCGCCGGGTGACGATCCTGATGGGCGACAAGGTGGAGCCCCGCCGGGAGTACATCAGCACCTACGCCAACTTCAACAAGGAAGATAACTTCGTGCCCGTGAACGAGGGGGTGTAAGCCATGCCGAAGAAAAGGAAGGACGAGCCGGTCCAGCACAAGCCGGAGGAGATCATACAGCGCAACATGGAGGACGTGATGCACGAATCCATGATGCCCTATTCGGAGCACGTCATACTGGAGCGCGCGCTGCCCCGGGTGGAGGACGGCCTGAAGCCGGTTCAGCGGCGCATACTGTTCACCATGCACGAGCTGGGCAACACCCCGGACAAGCCCCACCGCAAGTGCGCCCGCATCGTGGGCGACTGCCTGGGCAAGTACCACCCCCACGGCGACACGTCGGTGTACGACGCGCTGGCCCGCATGGCCCAGCCCTTCGTGATGCGCGCCATGCTGGTGGACGGCCACGGCAACTTCGGTTCCATCGACGGCGACAGCCCCGCCGCCATGCGATATACCGAGGCCCGCATGACCGAGGCCGCCATGGCCATGCTCATGGACATCGAAAAGGACACCGTGGGCTTCCACTTGAACTTCGACGATACCCAGAAGGAGCCGGACCTGCTGCCCGCCCGCTTCCCGAACCTGCTGGTGAACGGCGCCAACGGTATCGCGGTAGGCCTGGCCACGAGCATACCGCCCCACAACCTGGGCGAGGCCATCGACGCCACCGTGGCCCAGATCGACAATCCGAAGATCACCACCGACCAACTGATGGCCATCATGCCCGCGCCGGATTTCCCCACCGGCGGCGTGCTGGCGAAGGACGCGGAGCTGGTCCAGGCCTACGAGACGGGCCGGGGCAAGCTGAAGGTGCGTGCGAAGGTGCACATCGAGGACGGCACGGCCGGCCGCAAGCTGATCGTGGTGGACGAGGTGCCCTACCAGGTGAACAAGGCCGCGATGCTGGAAAAGGTGCTGCGCGTCAGCGAGGAAAAGAAGGGCATCTTCAACGGCATCTACGACATCCGCGACGAATCCGACCGCATGGGCATGCGCGCCGTGGTGGAGGTCCGCAAGGACGCCGACCCGGAGAAGATACTGAACGCGCTTTACAAGTACACCGATTTCCAGGTCACCTTCGGTGTGAACATGGTGGCCATCGCCGAGGGCAAGCCCCGGCAGATGGGCATCAAGCAGATGATCGGCTACTACATCGACCACCAGAAGGACGTGGTCACCCGGCGCACGAAGTACGACCTGCAGCAGGCCGAGGCCCGGGCCCACATCCTGGAGGGCCTGATCATCGCCGTGGACAACCTGGACGAGGTCATCCGCCTGATCCGCGGCAGCAAGACCCCCAAGGAGGCCAGGGACAAGCTGATGCAGCGCTTCGACCTGTCCCAGATCCAGGCCCAGGCGATCCTGGACATGCGCCTGCAGCGGCTGACCAACCTGGAGGTGCTGTCCCTGCGCAAGGAGTACGAGGACCTCACCAAGCTGATCGCCAACCTGAAGGCGATACTGGGCAGCGAGCGCAAGCTGATGAACGTCATCAAGAAGGAGCTGGGGGAGATCCGCGAAAGGTTCGCCGACCCCCGGCGCACCGAGCTGGTGGATTCCTTCGACGAGATCGTGGTGGAGGAGGAAAAGCCCGTCGCCGACGAGACGGTGGTCATCCTCACCCAGGCGGGCTTCGTGAAGCGCATGGCCCCCAAGGCCTTTGACAAGGCCGTGGCCAATGCCGAGTTTGCCGACCCGCCGCGCCAGGCCATCCGCACCATGACGGACGCGAAGCTGCTGTTCTTCACCGACATGGGCAACGCCTACATACTCGCCGCGGAGAGGATCGTCGACAGCGCCAAGGCCAAGGATCGCGGCCTGCCCCTGGGCGGCGTGCTGGCGGGCCTGGAGAACGACGAGAGCCTGGTGTCGCTGATCGAGGCCGGCGACTGGTCCGGCGAATTGATGTTCGTGACCCGCAAGGGCCTGATCAAGCGCACGGCTCTTTCCGAGTACAACGTGCGCAAGTCGAGGTTCGCCGCGCTGAATTTGAAGAACGGCGACCGGCTGCTGGACGTGCTGCGGCCCGAGGGCTGCGAGGGCGTGCTGCTGCTGACCAAAGCGGGCATGGCCATCCACTTCGCGGTGGAGGAGGTCTCGCTGATCGGGCGCACCGCCGCCGGCGTGAAGGGCATGAGCCTGTCCGCGGACGACGAGGTGGCCTTCGCCTTTGTGCACAACAACGAGGGCGAGATCATCATGATTTCCGACATGGGCTACATGAAGCGCTGCCTTCTGATCGATTTTGACCGCCAGGCCCGGGGCGGCAAGGGCGTGAAGGCCTTCAACTTCCTGAAGAACGGCGCAAACGGCAGCACCGTCGCCGGAGCGCTGACCGTCACAGAGCCCTTCCGCTTCAGCATCCTGCAGAAGAACGGCACCGCCACCCCCTGCGTCACCGAGGACGTGGCCATCGAGCCCAAGAGCGGCAGGGGACAGCCCTATGTGGTTGTGGTGATGGACGACGTGGTGGTCGAGTTGGTGAGGGGATAGTCTATGCGCTACGATTGGATAGACGGGTATTTGCTTTCCAAACCGGCGGTGGAGAAGGACCTGCAGCCGGATTGGAACTGGATCCGCTACAAGATCGGCGGGAAGATGTTCGCGGCGATCCTGTTGGACGACGATGACAAACCCTGTTACATCAACCTGAAGCTGGAGCCTGCCGAGGGGGAGTTCCTGCGGGACCAGTACGCTGACATCATCCCAGGCTACTTCCGACAAGCGCTGCTGGAACTCAGTAATGCCGGACGGCGAGGTGCCGGACGCGCTGCTTAAGGGGCTGCTGGACAAGTCCTATGAGCTGGTGCTGAAGGGCTTCAGCAAAAAGAAGCAGCGGGAGCTGCTGGGAGAGTGAACAGAGAATCCCTGATTCCAAAAGAAGGATCCTTCGCTTCGTTCAGGATGACAGGCTTGTTTCGTTGCCATCCTGAGCGAAGCGAAGGATCTTCGCGTCTATTCAAACCGATCGCGGCGTTACGCGCCTTTCAGGCACTGCCTGTAGATGTCCCAGGCGTTGTCCAGGATCGGCCTGTCACCGTCGTAGGTCAGCATCTGGCGGGCCTTTTCCACGGGATAGTAGTTGCCATCCAGGAAGCCCTGCTCGTAGGAGACGTGGAAGGCCCTGTCCAGGGCGCGCATGGCGAACCACTGTATGCGGTTGCTGATCTCCCGGCCCCGGCCCTCGGAAAAGAAGTCGTACCGGGTGTTGCCAGCGATACCGATGATCTCGGCATGGATGCCGGCCTCATCCTCCACCCGCCACAGTGCCACGTCGTTGGAACGGTTGCAGTTTCGGATGACGCCCTTGGGCATGACCCACTCGCCGCGGTCACTCATCAGCAGGAAAACCTCGTCGCCGTAGAACACGACGCCGCCCGCACAGCTGCGAATCGCGCCAGACATAGTTGAATCACCTTCCTTTTTAACGCTCAATATGATAGCACAAACCAGATGAAAATGCAAATGGTAATTGTAACTGGCGTTTGGCGAGGCGGAAAGCGGCGGATACGACGGCGGAATCGCTGTGATAATGCTGGACACGCAGGGCGAATAATGGTAAAATAACACTGAATGGAGGGATGGACATGAACGAAACGCTGGCAAGCTGGATCAGGGAAAGCAAGCGCATCGTATTCTTCGGCGGGGCGGGCGTCTCCACCGAAAGCGGCATACCGGATTTCAGAAGCGTGGACGGCCTGTACAACCAGCAGTACGACTATCCGCCGGAGACGATCCTCAGCCATACCTTCTTCATGAGGCGGCCGGAGGAGTTCTTCCGCTTCTACCGCAACAAGATGCTGTTCCCGGACGCCGAGCCCAACGCCGCCCACAAAAAGCTGGCCCAGTGGGAAAGCGAGGGCAAGCTGCTGGGCGTGGTCACCCAGAACATCGACGGCCTGCACCAGAAGGCAGGCTCGAAGCGGGTGTACGAGCTGCACGGCTCGGTGCTGCGCAACTACTGCACGCGCTGCGGCAAATTCTATGACATGGCTTATATCCGCGAAGGCGCGGGCGTTCCCAAGTGCGAATGCGGCGGCACGATCAAGCCGGACGTGGTGCTCTACGAGGAATCGCTGAACGGCGAGGTGATCCAGGGCGCGTGCGCGGCCATCGAGCAGGCGGACCTGCTGATCATCGGCGGCACCTCGCTGAGCGTGTACCCCGCGGCCAGCTTTATCGATTTGTATCGCGGCAGTCGCCTGGTGCTGGTGAACATGAGCCCCACGCCCAGGGACAGCCGTGCCGACCTGATCATCCGCGAGCCCATCGGCCGGGTGTTCGCCGAGCTGCCCTGATCGATGGGGGATCGCATCACCGCCTTTCCGCCCGTCGCGCCGCCCGGGGCAACGGTGCTGATCCTGGGCAGCATGCCCAGCGTGGAATCGCTGGCCCGGGGCTTTTACTATGCCCACCCGCGCAACGCCTTCTGGCGGATACTGGCCGAGGTCTATGGCGAGCCGCTGCCGGCGGATATCCCGGCGAAGGTGGCGCTTTTGCACCGCCGCGGCATCGCCCTGTGGGACGTGCTGGAGAGCTGCGAGCGGCAGGGCTCGCTGGACAGCGCCATCCGCCAGGCCCGGCCCAACGACTTTGAGGGCCTGTTCGCGCGCTGCCCGGGCATCGACCGCGTGCTGCTGAACGGCGGCACGGCGGCGCGGCTGTTCATGAAGCATGGAAGCGCATACCTTGAAAACCGAAGCTGGGAGAGGCTGCCCTCTACCAGCCCCGCGTATACATTACCCTATGAAAGGAAGCTGGCGCTGTGGCGCCGGGCATTGAGCAATGAGCATGAATCCCTGTGATATTATCCGAAAGAAGCGCTTCGGCGGCGAGCTGACCGAGGCGGAGATCCGCGCCTTCGTGGACGGCGTGGTGGACGGCAGCTTCGCCGACTACCAGGCCTCCGCGCTGCTGATGGCCATCTGCATCAACGGCATGACCGACCGGGAGACCCTGGCCCTGACCCTGGCCATGGCGAAATCCGGTGACACGCTGGATCTTTCGGGCATCGACGGCGTGAAGGCGGACAAGCACTCCACCGGAGGCGTGGGGGATACCACCTCGCTGATCCTGGTGCCCCTGGTGGCCGCCTGCGGGGTGAAGATGGCCAAGATGTCCGGCCGCGGCCTGGGCTTCACCGGCGGCACGCTGGACAAGCTGGAGGCCATCCCCGGCATGAGCGTCTCCAAGGATATCGATGGCTTCATGGACCAGGTGAACCGGGTGGGCTGCGCC
>CACYWI010000134.1 GCA_902778045.1 uncultured Eubacteriales bacterium | reverse complement strand
TCAAATCTCGAAACCTATCGGGAATCGGTAGACCGTCTCACCTGCTTCATGGGCGTCAAACGTCTTTCAGCCCTGGCGGTCATGGTAGAGGTCGGGGATTTCAAACGCTTTGCCACCGCACAACACTTCGCGTCCTATCTCGGCCTCGTTCCCGGAGAGGATTCCAGCGGTGGAGGGCAAAACCGTCTGGGCATCACAAAAGCGGGCAATACCCACGTGCGGAAGATACTGATTGAAGCCGCCCAAAGCTACGGGCGGGGAAAGATAGGCTATAAATCCGCGGTGTTGAAGGCCAGACAGCAGGGAAACCCATCTCAGATCATTGCATACGCAGACAGAGCCAACGAGCGTCTCAGACGTAAATACTATAGCATGCTCTTCCGGGGCAAGAAAGCAAATGTCGCCAAGACGGCCATTGCCAGGGAACTCGCCTGCTTCTTCTGGGGGATGTTGAACAATAAAGTGATTTGATGAATTGATTTCAGCCTGCACTCTCAAACAACACAGGACGACTTGAAGGGGCATCCGGCGCTTTCAAGGTCTGAGCGATCTGCGTTCATCCTATGTTGGCACGTTTCACCGTGATCCACGCTCTCAGGCGGCAGCGCTCCCGGCGGACCATTGACCTGTCGGTGTCGAGCAATTCCCGGTTTCGCTGGATGCTCCTTCATATCGTCCTGTGTTATTTCTTTGTTATTCTTTGCCCTTCGCTCTTGACTTTGGTCACTACATAACAGGATGACAACCGTCTCGTATCGGTGTCATCCTGAGCGCAGCGAAGGATCTTCACGTTGTGGTGAAGGCGACGACCTCATCCGTCAGCCCTTTGGGCTGCCACCTTTCCCAAAGGAGAAGGCCTTTGGAAACGCGGCAGCCACTGTCCCTATTGCCTATTGCCTTTTTCTTTTTCCTCAACTCAGCTCGCGAATATCGCCCGCACCGTCGCGGCGTCCACCACGCTGGTCAGGTCGGTCGGGTCCACGACATCCAGGTCCGCGTCGAACTGCTCGTTCACGCGCGTCTGGAACTCAGCCACGGCCTGAAGGGTCGCCGTGTCCAGTACGCCGGGCTCCAGCCCGTCGGTGGACAGCAGGCCCAGGCTGTACAGCTTCATCTGCAGCTGCTGCACGGTTTCGGCATCAGAGCTGCCGCTGATCGCGCCGCTGACCGCCGGTTCGTCGTCCGCATCATACCCGGCATCGCCCTCGGGCTCCCGCTCGGGTTCCTCGGTGGGCTCCTCGGTAGGCGCGGGAATGCCGAACCGGGCGCTGCCCCACTGCATGTCGTCACGGTCGCCGCCCTCGGGCAGCGCGCCGACGTAGATCGTATACAGACCCGCGGGCAGGCTCTTGGCGCTCACGGTGCGGCTGGTGTCGGTGGTGGTGCCCAGCTCCTGGCGCTCGCCGGCCTGGTTTTCCACGTAGATGGTGTAGCTTTCCACATCGCCGTCCGCGTTCCAGCTGATGATGATGTTGCTGTCGGTCATGAAGGACACGCCGTCCACCTGATAGGCGCTGCCGCCAATGGTGACCACGGGCATGCCGATGGTGGCCACCTGGGGCGCCGGCGTGGGCACCTCGGTGGGTTCGGGGGTGGGGATCTCGGTGGGCTCGGGGGTGGCCGGCCGCATGAACTGGGCGCGGCTGAACAGCACGTCCTCATTGGTGCCGCCCTCCGGCAGCACGCCCACGGTCAGCGTGTACAGCATGCCGGGCTGCATGTCGTCGGTGCGCAGGTTGAAGCCGGTCTGGGTGGTGTACCGGGGCTCGAATATGTCGTTCCCCTCGGAATCGGTCACCCGCAGGTAATAGCTTTCCACGTCGCCCTCGGAGGCCCAGCCCACCTGTACGCTGTCCTCCTCGATGGAAATGGTGCTGCTGCCCGCAGTGGTCCCGGCGATGGTGATCCTCGGCGCGGAGACCTCGGCCACGGCCGGCTCGGGCGTGGGCGCCTCGGTGGGCTCGGGCGTGACCTGCTCGGGCAGCATGAACCGCGCGGTGCGCCACACGATGTCGTCCTGGCCGCCGCCCTCCGGCAGCACGCCCAGGCGAAGGGTGTAGACCTCGCCGGGGGCCATCTGGTCGGTATTGACGGTGAAGCCGGTGTGCTCGGTGCCCTCTTCCCGGGCGATGGCACGGCCCTGGCCGTCCTCCACGGATACATAATAGCTGTCAACGTCGCCCTGGGCGCGCCAGCGCACGGTCAGCTGTCCCTCGGCTACGCTGACCACGTCGCTGCCCGCCGCCACATCGTCGAATGCGATGTCGATATCCCCGACGCTGCCCACGGCGGGCGCTTCGGTGGGCTCAGGCTCCGGGACCTCGGTGGGCTCGGACGCCTCGGTCGTCGCGCCCTCCACGCGCCAATCGCGGTCATAGGCATATTCCAGCGCCTGACGCGTGCGGTCGTCCACCTGGCCGGTCACCGGCAGCGCCTCGCTGCCCTGCACCCGGTTCACCCAGGCCTGGAAGGCGCGCACCGCGTCCACGGTGGCCGAATCATAGCTGCCGTTCACATCGTCCTCATCCAGTATGCCCACGGAGGAGAGCATCTGTTGGACGTAGCGGATGGATTCCGGATCGGAATCCTTGCCGACAGTGATCTCCTGGTCGCCCTCCGGCTCCTCCTCCTCGGGTGCCTCGGTGGGCTCGGGCGTAGGCGCCTCGGTGGGTTCGGGGGTGGGGGCTTCTGTGGGCTCGACGGTGGGCGCCTCGGTGGGCTCGGCCATCGTTAGATCGCGGTCATAGGCATACTCCAACGCCAGCCGCGTCTTGTTGTCCATCCGGCCGTTGACTTCAAGGGTGCCCTCGCCCTGCACGCTGTTCACCCATTCCTGGAAGCGCGCCACGGCTCTGGCAGTGCCCCTGCCGAACACGCCGTCCACGCCGCTTTCATCCATCGCGCCAACAGCGCTGAGCATCTGCTGGACGTAGCGGATGGATTCCGGGTCGGAATCGGCGTCGATGGTGATCTCCTGATCCTCATCGGGCTCCTCGTCCTCGTCGTCCCCCTCCGGTTCGATCTCAGGCGCCTCGGTGGGGGCCTGGGTCGGCGCCTTGGTGGGCGTCTTCGTGGGCGCGGGGGTGGGCGTGCCGTAGGGCATCAGGCCATGGTCCTTGCAGTACTCCAGGTAGGCCAGGGTCATCTGGTCCACCTCGCCGTTCACGGTCAGGGTCTGCTCGTCGCGCTGGTCGTTCACCCACTGCTGGAAGTCCGCCACCGCGGAAATGGTGCCGCTGCCGTATACGCCGTCCACGCCCTTGGCGGGCAGCAGGCCGATGTCGACAAGCAGCTGCTGCACCTTGCGGATGTCTTCCTTGGAGGCGTTGGCGTCGATCACGCCCTCCAGGCTTTCCACCGGGCGCGTGGTGGGCGTCGCGGTGGGCCTGCGGGTGGGCTCGGGGGTCGCGGTGGGCTCCGCCGTCGCCTCGCGCAGGCGCGCCCACTCCTCGGCATAGTAATCCAGGAAGGCCAGGCTCTGGGCGTCCATCCGCCCGGTGACCTCCAGCACGTCATAGCCGGCCAGCAGGTTCACCCTCTGCTGGAACTGGCGCACCGCCGCCGCGGTGGTCGCGCCGTAGCTGCCGTCCGCGGAGCCCTCGGGCAGCAGGCCCAGGGTGATCAGCTTGCGCTGCACCGGGCGCACCAGCGAAGCGGGGGACTTCTCGTCCACGGCGGAATCGTCCGGCTTGGGCGTCACCTTCGGCGTGGGTGTGGGCGTGGGCTTCGTGGCGTCCACCTCGTACAGCCAGCGCTGGGTCATGGGGCCGGCGGCGCCGTCCACGGTCAGCTTCTGGTCAGGGCTGTAGCGCTCGTTCACATAGCGCTGGAAGTCGCGCACCGCCTGGCGGGTCGCGGCGTCGTATTCGCCGGTGATGTCGTCCTCGTCCAGCCAGCCCAGCACGTTCAGCCGCTTTTGCAGCCTGCGGATCGTCGCGGCGTCAGAGCCGCCGTTGATCAGCGTATAGCCGGAGCTGTCCGCCTTGCGGGTGGCCGTCGGGACCGGCTTCGGCGTGGGCGTGGTCGAGGCGCGCTGCGCCTGCTGGTACTCCTGCTCCACGTCGCCGTCATAGGTATAGTCCATCCAGGAGAGCTCCGGATCCACCAGCGCGGCGAAGGTCGGGGCCACGTAGGGAGTAGGCGTGGGCGTGGTGGCGGGGATCCAGACCTCGCTGGGATCCAGCGTGGGGCTCTGGGTGATGTCGCGGCTGGTGGGCAGCGCGCCGTTGAACACGGTGATCAGCAGCACCGCCGCCACCACCAGCACCGCCACGGCGATGCCGGCAAACAGCAGCACCCGGCGTCCGCCGCCGGTCTCCTCCTCCTGGGCCGGGGCCTCCGCCGGCGCGGGCGCGGCCGTCTTGCGCTGGGCGATGTAGGCCGTGCCATTCTCCTCAAAGAAGAAATGGCGCTTGCGGGGATCCTCCACGCTCTCCACGCTGGCGCGCAGCTTTTTGATGCCCGCCTCGAACTGGTCCTCCATACCCGCGATGGGCACCACCGCGCCGTCGTTCAGGCGCTCGGCGCAATCCCGGGGCAGGTATTCCCGAATGCGCAGCTTGTTGTCCCGCTTGGTGTCCAGCGCCGCGTAGACGATGCCCGTGGCGTCCTGGCCCAGCGCGCGGCCGATCAGGAAGCGGTCGTGGTACACGCGCGAACCCGGCAGCATCTGGATCTGCGGCACGGCGGCGCGGGAATCCCGGCCACAGTGGGGGCAGGTGGTCTGACCCCGCAGATCCTCAAAGCAGTACATGCACAGGTTTTCGTATGTCATGGGTTACACTCCTTTGATCCCGTAGAGAACTTTTCCCTTTACTCTATGTGTCCAGAAGCCCGTCGATGGCCGCGCGCACGTCTGAAAACACCTGGTCGATGCCCCTGGAGGCATCGATGCGCACGATCCGTTCCGGCTCTGCCTTCGCCAGGGCGTCGTAGCCCTGCTGTACCCGGGCGAAGAAATCCTCCTTCTCGATCTCCAGCCGGTCCAGCGGCGCGCCGTTCGCCATGCGGCGGCGCGCCTGATCCCGGTTCAGCTCCAGCAGCAGCGTGCGCTGTGGCATGGCCCGCCGGGTTGCCGGTTCATTGATTTGACGCACGAAGGCTTCCCCAAGTTCACGCCCATAGGCCTGATAGGCAATGCTGGAATCCAAAAATCGATCGCAGATCACAATTTTGCCGCTTTTCAGGGCGGGCTCCACCACCTCGCGCACGTGCTCCACCCGGCTGGCGGCATACAGCAGCGCCTCGCACTCACTGGACATGCCCTTGGAATCCAGGCTGAGGATCACCTCGCGGATGCGCTCGGAGATGGGGCAGCCCCCGGGCTCCCGGGTCAGCACCACATCGAAGCCCCGCCGCTGAAGGTGCTCCTTCAACAGCGCGATCTGGGTGGACTTGCCGCAGCCGTCGCTCCCCTCCAGGCTGATGAAAACGCCCCGGGGCGCTTGCCCGTCCAGCAGGCATTCGGCCATGGCATACAAGTCTTCAAACACGGCGTCCGCACCGGCGGCCAGAAGCTCGCCAGGCTCGGAATAGCCGTAGTCCGCGCCAACGGCAAACAGGCCCAGGGCCTTCGCCGCCCCGATGTCGAACCGTCGGTCCCCCGCCATGCAGGCCCTGCCGGGCTCCGTCCCCTCGGGCAGCGCGCGCAGTATCAGGTCCCGCTTGTCGGCGGAGTGCCGGTCCAGACCGATGCCCACGATGTTATCCAGGTAGGCGTCGATGCCGTAGTGCTTCGCCAGCCGCTCCAGCATGAACTGGGGCTTGGCCGAAGCGATGGCCACCCACGCCCCGGCCCGGTGCAGCGCGCGCAGCAGCATGGCAATACCGGGATACAGGTGGGATTCGTACAGCCCGACGTCGGTATACCGCTCGCGGTACAGCGCCACGGCCCGCTCCGCCTCTTCCTCGTTCAGGCCGCAGTATTGCATGTAGCTGTCGTGCAGCGGTGGTCCGATGAACCGGTCCAATATGGCCTGGTCCGGCACCGGCCTGCCCAGCTTTTCCAGGCTGTAGGCCACGCTTTTGGTGATGCCCTCGCCGGTGTCGGCGATCGTGCCGTCAAAATCAAACAGATAGCAATCGTATCTCAAAGCCATATCGCGCTCTCCTTGGATATACCTATAACAATTCTATTTTATTTTATCAAATGAATATGACATTACATCATGGATTGTTGGAAGGGCGTATGAATTTAAAGGACCACGGGGAAAGCCGCCGCCCTGCGCCGTAACGTCCGCTGCCCTTCCGACACACCGTCCCTCCCGGCCTGTCATTCTGAGCGCAACGTGCCAAAGGCTTACTAAGCACAGGATCCTCGCCTTCTTTGTATCATCACAAACTCTCCTCACTCCACTCTCCGCACAAAAAAGAGAGCCACTCTTTCGAATGACTCTCGGTGAGAT
>CACYWI010000133.1 GCA_902778045.1 uncultured Eubacteriales bacterium | reverse complement strand
ATTCTGATTTATCGAGTTGTACGTATGAGGCGACCTCATCCGACCTCGCTTCGCTCGGCCACCTTCCCCAAAGGGGAAGGCTTTTGGAATAAAGCCCGGCAGCAGGTTGCCTTCCCCTCTGGGGAAGGTGGCATTTGCGGAGCCTGCGGAGCAAATGACGGATGAGGTCGCCTCGCACAAACATCCTGTCAATTCAGAATTTTAACGACTGAACAGTTACAATGAGAACAGTATAAGCCACACGGTCCCCGGAAGTCCAATGGGTTTCCGGGGCTTGTTTTTTTGGAATCCGGGCGCTATAATAGACTTACGCGCAGCGCGCGGAACGAAAGGAGCGAGGAATATGGATATCCAGAAGATCATAGCTGACGTCGTTGCCAAGCTGACCGGCAATCCGGACCTGATCAAAAGCTTCCTGGGCAACCCCGTGGAGCTGTTGGAGAAGACCTTCGGCATCGACCTGCCGGACGATCAGATCAACCAGGTGATCGAAGGGGTCAAGGGCAAGCTGGACCTGGGCAACATCGATATCAAGGAGGCCGCCGGCCTGCTGGGCAAGCTGAAGGGCCTGTTCGGAAAATAATGCGGCGCTCTTTTGATTGTCGGCGTGTTTCACAGGAACACGCCGACGATCGTTTGTCAAACTGACGAAACAAAATAACACAAAAGGCCCGCAAACAGCGATCGAACGCACGATATACAGTGGTAGAATGGTTGCCGATCGAAAAATGAAAGGCAATGAAGAAAAGACATGACATCTCTGCTACCTGTGGCGTTCGCGCTGTTTGCGGGCCTGCTGATGACCCGCGTATTCAAAAAGCTGAACCTGAAATTCCCGGATGTTACGGCGTTCCTGATCGCCGGCGTGCTGGTGGGCCCCTTTGCGCTGGGGGCGCTGGGCGTGCCCGGCCTGGGCTTCGATTCGATGGCGGCGCTGGATCGCGTCAGCTCCTTTTCCACGGTGGCGCTGGGCTTTATCGCCTTTGATATCGGAAACGAGTTCCGCCTGGCCCAGCTGAAGCAGACGGGCCGCACCGCCACGGTGATCGGCATCGTGCAGGCGGTGCTGGCCATGCTGTTGGTGGACGCGGCGCTGATCGCGCTGCACTTCATACTCGGCGGCGACGCGCTGCCGCTGCCGGTGGCCGTCACGCTGGGGGCCATCGCCTCGGCCACCGCTCCCGCGGCCACGTTGATGGTGGTGCGCCAGTACAAGGCCAAGGGCCCCCTGACCGACCTGCTGCTGCCCATCGTGGCCCTGGACGACGCCGTGGGCCTGGTGGTGTTCGCCGTTTCCCTGGGCGTGGCCGAGGCCATGCAGGGCGGCGCGCTGAACGCGGTGTCGGTGATCGTGAACCCGCTGCTGGAGATCGTGTGTTCACTGGCCCTGGGCGCGCTGATGGGCGCGCTGCTGACGGCGCTGGAAAAGCTGTTCTTCTCCAACAAGAACCGCCTGTCGCTGACCATCGCCTTCGTGGTGATGACCATCGCGCTGTCGTCGCTGCAGTTCGAGCTGGGCGGGGGCGTGAAGATCGCCTTCTCCTCGCTGCTGGTGTGCATGATGCTGGGCACCATGTTCTGCAACCTCAGCGAATACTCGGTGGACATCATGAACCGCTCCGAGCAGTGGACGGCCCCGCTGTACGCCGTGTTCTTCGTGATTTCCGGCGCGCAGCTGGACCTGGGCGTGTTCCGCTATCCCTCGGTGCTGCTGATCGGCGCGGTGTACATACTGGTGCGCTGCGCGGGCAAGTACCTTGGCGCGCTGGGCGGCGCGGTGGCCATGGGCTGCGACGACAAGGTGCGCAAATACCTGGGCGTCACGCTGTTCCCCCAGGCCGGCGTGGCCCTGGGCATGGTGATCACCGCCCAGGTGCTGGGCGAGGCCAACGGCGCGATGATCCGCAATATCGTACTGTTCAGCGTGCTGGTGTACGAGCTGGTGGGCCCGCTGCTGACCAAGCAGGCCCTGATGGCCGCCGGCGAGGTGCAGACCAAGCCCTCGGACGCCCAGCACAGGGCAAGGTTCCAGCGGAAGGCCGCCTGAAGGCGTGATATACAAAGATCCTTCGCCGCGCCCGGGATGACGACGATGCATGTCCGTCATCCCGGGTACGGCGAAGGATCTTTGCTTTTCCGGGCGGCCTGGCGCCGCGCTCATTCCTCCGTGATGGCGAATTCCTCCGTCCGGCCCAGCTCGCTGCCGTCCCGGGCCAGCTGCGCCACGCACAGCGCGGCGACGGCGGCGGGGTCGTCGCTGCGGGCGGCGATGTGCTGGCTGTCGATGAAGATCGTGTCCAGCGCCTGGCCGTCCACCACGATGGCGCTGAACTCGGTGAAGTTTTCGCCGGTCACCAGCAGGCGGTGGTATTCCCGCTGGACGTCGGTGACGACGATATCCCGGCTGCCCATGCGCATGTCGGTGCGCAGGTAGGGGTATTCGCCCTCGAAGGCCTGGCGGTCGCCGTACAGCATGTCGTAGCCCAGCAGCTCCAGCTTTTGCAGGTATTCCTCGCTGACGTCGTCGATGTCGGTGGCCTGGTGCAGCCGGGCGACCACGCCGCCGGAGAAGCCCAGCTGCTTGGTCAGGTGGGCGCTGAGGCGGTAGGCCTGCAGGTCCGGCGCGTTGAACTGGCCGCCGAAGTTGTTCCAGATCACATACCGGGTGGCGTAGATGCTGCCGGTGGACAGCAGCTCGTTGGTCAGCTCCAGCGCGGGCAGGTGGTCGCCGTAGGCCACCAGTATGGTGGGCTCGTCGAACTTCAGCAGCGCCAGCGTCAGCTGCCGCAGGAAGTCGTCGCTGTGGGGCAGGGCGTTCACGAAGTTCTGGAATGGGGCCAGCGGGATCTGCTCCGGCAGGCTGAGCACCTCGATGTCGCCCTCCTTGGGCTCATAGGTCTCCTCGTACTTGCCGTGGGTCTCCACCGCCACGCAGAACACCACGTCGCGGCTGTCGGTGGTCTTCAGGGCGGTGAGGATCTCGTCGGTCAGCACCGCGTCCCGGCACCAGCCGATGGGGCTGTACTTCACGTTCTGCATGTACTCCAGCGGCACGAAGCGGTCGAAGCCCAGGTTGGGGTACACGTTGTTGCGGCCGAAGAAGGTGGCGGTGTTGTTGTGCATGGCCGTGGCGGTGTAGCCGTATTCCTTCAGGTCGTAGCACACGGTTTCGCAGGTGCTCTGCTGCATGATGGTATTGTAGGGGGTCTCGCCCGCGCCGAAGGCATCGCGGTTCAGGCCGGTGAGCACCTCGAATTCGGTGTTCGCGGTGCCGCCGCCCACGGTGGGCACGTACAGTATCCCGCTGGGGAAGCGATTGCACAGCCGGTTGAACCAGGGCGTGGGGTCGGCGGAGTATTCGCTGCCGATCACCGTGTTCACGTCGAAGAAGGATTCCAGCTGCACGAACACCACGTTCGGTTGGGCCAGGTTGTCATCCTCGTCGAAGAGGGGGTACACGAACTCGTCGCCGCTGTCCGATTCGATGCCGGTCAGCACCTCGGCCACCGTCTCCGGGCCGTACTCGTTAGGGCGGGAGATGCCCTGCTGGCCGAAGGTGAAGGTGAAGCAGGTCACAAAGCCATAGTCGTTGTAGGCGTCCACCAGGCTGTCGAAGCGCCGGGGAAGCGCCTCGCCCCGCATGCCCAGCACCGCCACCATGACGGACAGCAGCGTAAAGCCCACGAATATCGCCAGCGACATCGGGAAGTTGTAGTGCTGGCGGCGCTTCATGCGGGCAAACATCATGATGATGGCGCAGATCGCCGCGAAGGCGGAGCTGAAGATCAGTATGATCTTCGCCCACGAATAGTAGATCGTCATCAGCGAGAGGCCGTCCTTCATCATCAGTATGTCCACTGAGCTGAAGGGCTGGGTGCGCTCCTTGATGACCATGAATTCCACGATGCCCAGCGCCGTCCACAGCAGCGCCGTCGTGCACAGCACCGCCCTGCGGCGCTTGAACAGCTCTGAAAACACCAGCGTGGTCAATATCACCAGCCAGCCAAACAGGAAGGCCACCGGGGAATGCGTGATGAAGCCGAACAGCCGCGCCGGCGAAAAGCCCCGGTTGCCCAGCTCCACGAACAGGGAAAGCAATAACGCAAGCACCGGCAGGAAGATCACGCGGGATCTGGCGCTGCCGGTCTCATATGCGATTTCGCGCGGCTTGGCGTCGCGCTTTTTCAGTTTCAGCTTGAGCTTCATAATCTCTCTTTACCAGGCGTCGCTGCCGTCGCCGGGGATCACCTTTTCCATGGCGGCGATGGCGCATTCGATCATGCTGTCGTCCGGCTCGCGGGTGGTGATGTGCTGCAGCCACTTGCCGGGGGCGGAGATGATCCGGGTGAACAGGTTGTCGGCGCGGCCCGCCAGCTTGATCAGCTCGTAGCCCACGCCCACCACCACGGGGAAGGTCAGCAGCTTCAGCCCCGTGCGCAGCAGCAGGTTGTCCACGCGGATGAACATCGAAACGATGATGCCCACGATCAGCATCAGCATCATGAACGACGTGCCGCAGCGGGGGTGGAAGCGCACCTGGACGCGCACGTTTTCCACCGTCAGGGGCAGGCCCTTTTCATAGCAGAATATGGTCTTGTGCTCGGCGCCGTGGTACATGTAGGTGCGCCGGATGTCCTTCATCAGCGATGTTGCCCACACATAAGCCACGAACAGCAGTATGCGCATCACGCCCTCAAAGCAGGCCCGCAGGGTGTAGTTCTGGGCCACCGCCGGGGCGGAGAAGGTGATCCACTTCCACAGCTGCATCGGCAGGTACACGAACAGCCCCAGCGCCAGCGCCACCGCCAGCACCGTGGCGATGGGCATCAGCAGCTTTTCAAACAGCCGGTCCAGCGCCGAGGGCTTCTTCTTTTTCGCGTCCTCCTCCTCGTCCTCCAGGCCGGAAAGCTCCGCCGAGCGCATCAGGCACTTGTAGCCGAAGGACAGCGAATCGATCATGTTGAATATGCCCCGTATGAAGGGCAGCTTCAGCAGCTTCGCCCGGTTCTGGCCCTTGGTGGGGTATTCCTCCAGTATGATCTCCTTGGTCTTATCGTTGCGCACCGCCATGGCCGTGACCTTCGGGCCCCGCATCATGATGCCCTCGATCAGCGCCTGCCCGCCGATGCTCGTCTTCTTCATTGCCATAGTATGTTTCCTTTCCGCCGCGGGCCACCGCCCACAACAATCAACCTATTATATTATACACCTCAAACTCCGCTTGTCAAACGCTATAATACGACAGTTGTGTTGACTGATTATGAACGGGTCCCCCGGGCCGCCGGGAACAGGCGTGTGCCCCGGGGACGGCGCGATGGGGGAGCACGTCGCGGACCGGCATGGGAAAAAGCAAAAAATGTCCCGCATTCATTTGAATATAGTGCTACTGAATTGCTATTGGGTTATTATTTCGGCGGTTTTGTTCTTAAATTGAGTACAGAAAACAAAGGACGTCGCCGACAAAGCCCACGAAGTCTATGATTATTGCCATTGCGCACGTCTTTGGGAAACGTGCGGCCTCCGTGATTGACGGTTCGGAGGAACGCGACGACGGTCATTGTGACGCAATTCAGAAGAATGCAAAAAAATTTACTGAGTTGAAAAAGGTATGGATATTTTTGTCAGCGTATGCTATAATAAATGTGAGTTACTCTGCCTTTGGAAATTGTAACGGAAAAATGATGCCGGATTGACCCAGTAACATAATTGGGAGGAATAATACATGAAGAAGGCTTTCAACCACAACGGGAACCGGGTGTT
>CACYWI010000132.1 GCA_902778045.1 uncultured Eubacteriales bacterium | reverse complement strand
TTCGGCATCGGCGCCGACGAGCGGAAGCAGCGCATCGAAAAGTACGCCGGCCTGTTTGAGATCACAGGCGACCTGGGCGACCTGATCAGCGCCTATTCCCACGGCATGAAGCAGAAGCTGGCCATCATCTCCGCGCTGATCCACAAGCCGCGGCTGCTGGTGCTGGACGAGCCCTTCGTGGGCCTGGACCCCAAGGCCACCTTCACCCTGAAGCAGATCATGCACGAGATGTGCGCCGAGGGCACGGCCATATTCTTCTCCACCCATGTGCTGGATGTGGCGGAGAAGCTGTGCAACAAAGTGGCCATCATCAAGCACGGCAGGATCATTGCCTCCGGCACCATGCAGGAGCTGACCGAGGGCCACTCGCTGGAGCAGACCTTCCTGGAGGCGGATGGCGATGAATAACGGCATTCTTCTGTTAAAGACGCTGCTGCTGTCCACCAGCGGGCGGAACATCCGCCGCTACAGCAAGGACAAGAAGAAGCGCAAGCGCGTCGTGATGAGCGCTGTGGGCGTCGTCTGCCTGTTCGCGATGCTGATGGCCTACAGCGTGGCCATGTGCGTGGGCTACGGCAAATTCGGCATGATCTCCGCCGTGCCGGAGACCTGCGCGCTGACGATCAGCCTGCTGGCCTTCGTGTTCACGCTGTTCAAGACCAACGGCTATCTGTTCAACTTCAAGGAATACGACATGCTGATGTCGCTGCCCTTCGAGGCCAGCACCGTGGCGGGCTGCAAGTTCCTGTACATGTATGTGAAGAGCCTGCTCTGGTACGTCAGCATATCGGTGGCCATGCTGGTGGGCTACGGCATCTACGCCCACCCGCCGGTGGTCGTGTACCCGCTGTGGCTGGCGCTGTCGCTGCTGCTGCCGCTGATCCCGATGCTGGCGGCGTCGTTCCTGGGCTTTCTGATCGCCCGGATCAGCGCCGGCTTCCGCAAGACCAATATGGTGCAGACGGTGCTCACGCTGGTGTTCGTGCTCTTCTGCTTCTCCATCCGCTTCATCCTTGAGGACCTGTTCCGCAACGACAAGGTGCAGGCCACGCTTATGGCGGCCTCCCGGGTCACCGGCGACGCGGCGAAGCTGTACCTGCCCGCCGGGTGGTTCGCCGGCGCAGTCACGAAGCTGCGCGTATCCGACATGCTGCTGCTGGCGGGCGTCAGCGTCGCGCTGTTCGCCGTGGTGTTCGCCCTGGTGGGCCGCTCGTACCGGCAGATCAACTCCGCGCTGAAGTCCCACGCGGCGGCGCGCAGGTTCCGCATGTCCGCCCAGCGGCAGCGGGGCGTGGTGACCGCCATCGCCTTCAAGGAGTTCAAGCGCTTCACCGGCTCCACCGCCTACATGGTCAACGGCGGCATGGGTGTGATCCTGGCCGTGCTGGTGGGGCTCATCACCCTTGTGATCGGGCCGGAGAAGATCATACAGGTCGTCACCCAGGGCGCGCCCATCAGCACCGGGATGCTGCAGCCCGCGATACCGTTCATCGTCTACTTCCTCACCGGCATGATGAGCACCACGGCCTGCTCGCCTTCGCTGGAGGGCAGGAACTGGTGGATCATCCAGAGCCTGCCGATCGAAAGGCGGGATGTGTATAAGGGCAAGATGCTGTTCAACCTGCTGCTGACCGTACCGGTGATGGCCTTTACCACGCTGTGCCTGTGCGTGGCGGGGAAGGTGCCGGCGACGGATACGGTGCTGTACCTGATCCATGGCTTCGCGCTGTGCGCGTTCTCCACGGCTTGGGGCTGCGTGTGCGGCGTGAAGCACATGCGCCTGGACTGGGAGAACGAGATCGAGGTCATCAAGCAGGGCACGGCGGTGGTCATCTACATGCTGCCCAATATGTTCGTAGTGATGGCGTTGACCGTAGTGTCGGTGATCCTGGGTCTGCACATGGATCACCGGCTGATCGCCCTCGGCTTCACGCTGATCGCGGCGATACTGGCCGCGCTGAGCTACCTGCGCGTGATGGCGCTGGCGAAGCGGGGGTAATACCGTGGACCGCGCGGCTGTCGGACAGTATCGTCCGGCAGCCGCGCGTTTCTCATATTTCCGCTTGACACCGACGGAGCACGGCATTATAATAACAATTGTTAAATAACAAATGTTAGATAATCCTGAAGGGAGGGGCAGCCATGCCCCCGAGAATCAAGTTCCAGAGGGAAGAGATCATCGACGCGGCGCTGCGGATCGTACAGAAGCAGGGTATCGACGCGGTCACGGCGCGGCAGGTCGCCAAGGAGCTCAATGTGTCTGTTGGGCCGATATTCACCTGGTTCGACACGATGGACGCGCTGAAGGCGGCGGTCTGTGAACGGGCCAGGGCCCGCTATCGCGCGTACATCGAGCGCGGGCTGGCGGGGCCGATACCGTTCCTGGGCGTGGGGCAGCAGTACATCCGCTTCGCCCGGGAGGAGCCGGAGCTGTACAAGCTGCTGTTCCTGACGCGCTCCGGCGGCGCGATGAAGGCGATGAAGCTGTCCCAGGATCTTTCCAGGGAATCGCTGATGCGCGTCTACAACATGGACGCGGCCACAGCAGACAAATACTTCCGGGACCTGTGGCTGGTGGTGTTCAGCTTTGCCACGCTGATCGTCACGGACGACTGCCCCTATACCGACGGGGAGATGAGCGCGGTGCTCACCGAGGTCAGCCTGTCCGTCTGCAAGGCCTACAAGGAGATCCCCGGCCTGCCGGAGGGCGATTTCGACCGGGACGCGATATTTGAGCAGCTGGTGAACAAGCGGGAGGTGCAATCATGAGGATACTGGTATTGAACGGAAGCCCCAAGAGGAAGAGCGACACGTTCCGGCTGACGGACGCCTTCCTGAAGGGCCTGAACCGGGACGGCCTGCACGAGGTGTACGTCGTGAACGTGATCGACCGGGATATCGCGCCCTGCCGGGGGTGCTTCGGCTGCTGGCAGCGCATGGACGGCCACTGCGTGATCCGGGACGACCAGAACGAAATACTCGACCTGTACCGCAGCGCGGACGTGATCATCTGGAGCTTCCCGCTGTACTGCTACGGCATGCCCTCGCACCTGAAGGCGGTGCTGGACCGCACTATCCCGCTGGTCAAGATGAAGATGGTGCGCCAGCCCGACGGCACCGTGCGTCACGAGGCGCTGGCGGATTTTTCGCGCATTCACACAGTGGTGATCTGCGGCTGCGGCTTCCCCCACTGGGAGGGCAACTTCGACGGCCTGAAGCAGATGTGCAACACCTGCTTCGGTGACCCGGTCATGGTGTGCGTGCCGGAGACGCCCATGCTGAACGTGCCGGCGGCGGCTGTCGTCGCCGATCCGCTGCTGGCCCGCTTCCGGCAGGCGGGGGAGGAGTACGCGGCCTCCCTGTCCCTCTCCCCGGAGACGGTTGCGGCGCTGGAGACACCCATGATCCCCGCGGAGGAATACATACGGAACGTGAACGGCGAAGCGTGAAGCGGGAGGGCAGAGGGATGCTGCTGTACAGGGCGGCGCAAGAGGGCGCCTTCGGCAGGGTGACGCGCTTTGAGCGCGGCGGTATTACGGATGCGCTGTTCGTCTATCTGGACGGGGAGCCGGAGCCGGAGAGCGTGGAGGCATTGGCGGCGGGGTATCTGGCCCGCCCCTGGGTGTGCCTGACCGACGCGTGGGAGAGCCGCATACGAGAGCGGTTTCAGCGTGCGCAGGTGTATGTGCGCACACTGATGAGGCCTGCCCGGCGGTTCAGCCTTCCGGAGCAGGGGCCGCTGCCGGAGGGCTGCCGCCTTGCCGCCATGGACGAGGCGGCCTTCAACGCCCATCCCTTCGGACACGGCGCGAATTACCCGTCTTACGGGGCCTTTCAGGCGGACGGCTCCGGCGCGGTCGTCTGGCGGGACGGGGAGATCGTCGCTTCCGCGTCCTCGTTCCTGAGCCTGGACGGCGAGGTGGAGCTCGACGTATCTACGGCGGAGGAATATCGTGGAATGGGCCTGGCGACCGCCTGCGCCGTCGCGATGCTGCGGGACTGCGCGGCGCGCGGCATCACTGTCCATTGGGACGCCCAGAATGCCGCCTCCCGCCGCCTTGCGGAGAAGCTCGGCTTTGCGGTGGATCGGGTGTACCCGGTGTACTGGGTTGATGCGGAGGAGGGATGATATGGCCAATTTGATCGTCATCTGCGGCCCCCAGGCGGTCGGCAAGATGACCGTGGCGGAGTGCCTGAGGGATAAACTCAGGTATAACATGATGATGAACCATGACAGCATCGAGCTGTCGGACAGGATCTTTGGCTTTGCCACCCCTGCCCAGAGGGAATTCAACGCGCATATTCGCCAAAAGGCGTTTGAGCTTGCTGTGAAGCACGGCGTGGATATGATCTTCACCTATGTCTGCGCCTTTGAGATGCGGGAGGAGCGGGATTACCTGACGGGCCTGAAGGACCTGTTCGAGCAGAGCGGCGGCACGTTTTACTTTGTCGAACTGTACGCAGGGCTTGAGACCCGGTTGGCGCGGAATGAGACGCCGCACCGTATGGAGAGAAAGGCATCCAAGCGGAATGTGGCCTGGAGCAGGGAGAACCTGTTGAGCGACGCGAAGCAGCACAAGCTGAACTCCGATGCGGGGGAGACCTGGTTTGAGAAGCATCTCAAGATCGACAATACCTCTGTGGAACCCGACGAAGTGGCGGACAGGATCATCGAAGCCTTTGAACTGAAAGCCAGGGACAGAGAAGAGAGGGAATACCGATTCGGCGTGTGAGGCGGGGAATGTTCAGGCGAAAGATCCGCTGCACGGCCCGATGGGCACCATCGAGCGGATGCGCTGTGCCGTGAATGGGAGGGGGAATCCGACATGAAGTGGTACATCGAAAGGCTCAAAGCACTGGAGAGCGCGGAGCCGATCATCTCTGTCTGCGGGGACGACTGCGCGGTATGCCCCCGCTTCCTTGCGCAGACCGGGGAAGAACTGCACGAGACCGCCTTGTTCTGGTATCGCGCCGGATGGCGGGACCGCGTGGTCAGCAACGACGAGATCCGCTGCGCTGGCTGCGGCTGCCGGCCGACCTGCAGCTTCATGCTGCTGCCCTGCACCCGCGAGCACGGCGTCAGCGCCTGCCGCGACTGCCCGGAATTTGAGTGCGACAGGGTCCGGGATACCTATGAGCGCTCGGAGGCGAAGAAGCGCCAGTGCGAAAGCGCCTGCGACAGCCCGGAGGAGTTCCGGATGCTATGCCGGGCCTTCTACGAGAAGGAGAAGAACATGCGGGGCCGTACAGCGGGATAAAGGACCGCATGAAGCGGAAGCGCAACGGGGTGGATGCGGTGGATCACCACGAAGCGGGATACACTGAAAGATAGATATCATGGATCCGGAAACGAAAAGGCTGCTGCTTCGGGAAATGAAGCCGGAGCGGGCTGCAGACCGGCTTGTCAGAGGGGGCGAAAGCGTGAAGAACGGCCGTGTGAGGATCGGCGATACGGATATGGCCTACGTCTCCTTCGGGCGAGGCGAAAGAAAGCTGGTCGTGCTGCCCGGCCTGTCGGACGGGCTGACCACCGTGAGAGGCAAGTCGCTGATCCTGTCGATGCCCTACAGAAGGTTCCTGCGGGACAATGCCATATATATGTTCAGCCGGAAGGACGACATGCCGGAGGGGTATACCATCGAGGACATGGCGGACGACCAGGCGCTGGCCATGGAGAAGCTGGGGATCGAGCGGGCGTGCGTGCTGGGGGTCTCCCAGGGCGGCATGATCGCCCAGCGCCTCGCGATACGGCATCCGCGTCGGGTGGTCGCGATACGGCATCCGCGTCGGGTGGAAAGGCTGATCCTCGCGGTCACGGCCCCGAATGCCAACGACACCGTTCAGGCCGTGGTCTCCGGCTGGATCGGCATGGCCCTGCGCGGGGACCATGCGGCGCTGATGTCGGACACCGCCGATAGGATGTATTCGGACGCCTGGCTTCGGAAGAACCGGAAGCTCCTTCCGCTGCTGGCCCGGTTCACGAAGCCCGCGCGCTACGATCGGTTCCTGATAAACGCCCGCGCGATACTGGCGTTCGACGCGCGGGGCGAGCTGGCCGGGATCAGCTGCCCGACGCTGATCCTCGCGGGCAGCGAGGACCGCACGGTGGGGACGGAGGCCGCCCCCGAGCTGCACCGGGGCATCGGCGGCAGCGCGCTGCACGTGTACGACGGCCTCGGCCACGGCGCG
>CACYWI010000131.1 GCA_902778045.1 uncultured Eubacteriales bacterium | reverse complement strand
GATGGTTCAGATCCGCGTCAAGGATTGGACGGGGAAGGTCATCCACAAAAAGAAAAGAGGCTTCGACACCAAGCGCGAAGCCCAGCAATGGGAACGGGACTTCATCAACCAGGCCAATAGCAGCCTGGGGATGAGCTTCAAGGACTTCATCGAGATTTACATGAAGGATATGGAGCAGCGGCTCAAGTCCTCCACCGTAGCCAGCAAGCACTGGCTGATCG
Source organism: uncultured Eubacteriales bacterium (assembly GCA_902778045.1). Classification (GTDB taxonomy): domain Bacteria; phylum Bacillota; class Clostridia; order Christensenellales; family Aristaeellaceae; genus UBA2862. The sequence continues at coordinate 11,032 of CACYWI010000131.1, read as the reverse complement.
ACCTCAAGATCACGCCTTTCTTCGGAAAGATGCCCTTGAACGAGATCAAGGCCACGGATGTGCGCCGCTGGCAGAACAGCCTGACAAGCTACAGAGATGAAAAGGGTGAGCCCTATTCGCCCACCTATCTCAAGGTCATCAACAACCAGCTTGTAGCTATCTTCAACTACGCGGTGAAATACTATGGGCTGAAAGAAAACCCCTGTCACAAGGCGGGCGGCATGGGTAAGAAGAAGGCCGACGAGATGCTGTTCTGGACGAAAGATGAATTCAGTACCTTCATCGAGGCCGTCATGGACAAGCCCGCATCCTACGCCATCTTCATGACGCTGTACTACACCGGCATGAGGGAAGGCGAGCTGCTGGCTCTGACGCCCGCGGATATCGACTTCGAGAAATCGACGATCTCGATTAACAAGAGCTACCAGCGGATCGGCAGCAGGGACATCGTCTCCACGCCCAAAACGCCCAGGAGCAACCGTGTCATCACGATTCCGCAGGGGTTGAAGGATTGCCTCAAGGACTACATCGCACAGTGCTACGGCTTGAAGCCCGACGACAGGCTGTTTCCCTACACGAAGCATTACCTGACCCACGAGATGGAGCGCGGCTGTAAGCTTTCCGGCGTGAAGAAGATTCGCATTCACGACATCCGGCACTCCCACGCCAGCCTGCTGGTAGAGATGGGCTTCTCCCCACTGCTGATCGCGGAGCGACTGGGACACGAGCGCGTGCAGACCACGATGGAGACTTATAGCCACCTCTACCCCAACAAGCAGACCGAAGTAGCCAACCGGCTGGACGGCGTGATGGGCTAAACCGACCTGCTCCAAACCAGCCATTGGCTACAAAAAAGCGCCTCTTTTGTAGCCAATTTGTAGCCACAAAAAAGGCGAAGCCTTGAAAAATCCCATAATTACGGCACTTTTCAAGGCTAAAAGGACGGAATTACCTATTCCCACTCGATGGTTCCCGGGGGCTTGCCGGTGATATCGTACACCACGCGGTTGACGCCGGGGACCTCGCCGATGATGCGGCTGACGCACCTCTTCAGCACGGGATACGGCAGCTCCGCGGCCTCGACGGTCATGGCATCGTCGGAGGTGACGGCGCGCAGGGCCACGCACCAGCCGTAGGTGCGGTCGTCGCCCATGCAGCCCACGGTGCGCACGCCGGTGAGCACGGCGAAGGACTGCCAGATCTGATCCGACAGGCCTGCCCGCTTCAGCTCCTCCAGGTAGATGGCGTCGCAGGCGCGCAGGGCTTCCAGCTTTTCCCGGGTGATCTCGCCGATCACGCGCACGGCCAGGCCTGGGCCGGGGAAGGGCTGCCGCCAGACCATCTCCCGGGGGATGCCCAGGCCCTCGCCCACGGCGCGCACCTCGTCCTTGAACAGCAGGGAGAGCGGCTCGATGATGTGGTCCTTCTTGAACAGGCTGTCCTTGGGCAGGCCGCCCACGTTGTGGTGGCTCTTGATCGTGGCCGAGCCGCCCATGCCGCTCTCGATGCGGTCGGGATAGATCGTGCCCTGCAGCAGGTAGTCCGCGCCGATCCTGCGGGCCTCCTCCTCGAACACCCGCACGAACAGCGCGCCGATGATCTTGCGCTTCTGCTCCGGCTCGGTGACGCCCTTCAGCGCGTCCAGGAAGCGTTCGGAGGCGTCCACGTGCACCACGTTCAGGCCCAAGTGGCTGCGATAGGTCTCCAGCACCTGCTTCGCCTCGTCCTTGCGCAGCAGGCCGTGGTCCACGAACACGCAGGTCAGCCTGTCCGGCCCCAGGGCGCGGTTCGCCAGGGCGCAGGCAACGGAGCTGTCCACCCCGCCGGAGAGCCCGGCCACCACGCGTCCGTCGCCCACCCGGGCGCGCACGTCCTCGATCATGCGGCCGATCATGTCCTCGGCGCGGTAATCGCCGGCGCAGCCGCAGATCTTCAGCGCGAAGTTGCGCAGCATCTGCACGCCCTCCACCGAATGGCGCACCTCCGGGTGGAACTGCACGCCGTAGACGCCCTTTTCCGCGTTTGAAAAGGCCGCGACGGGGCAATTCGCGGTATAGGCGTCCACGGTGAAGCCCTGCGGCGGGCGGCTGACCCGGTCGTTGTGGTTCATGAACACCACCGTCTCCCGGCCCACGCCCTCGAACAGCGGCGCATCCTCCGTCGTCAGCAGGGTGTGGCCGTACTCGCCCACCTCGGCCGATTCCACCGTGCCGCCCAGCAGGTCGTTGATCAGCTGCATGCCGTAGCAGATGCCCAGCACGGGCACGCCCAGCCGGAAGATCTCCGTTCCCAGGCGCGGTGCGTTTTCGCCGTACACGCTGTTGGGCCCTCCGGTGAGTATCACGCCCTTCAGCGCCGCGTCGGCCCATTCGGCCATCGGCGCGGCGTAGTTCAGGATCTCGCAGTACACCCCCAGCTCGCGCACGCGCCGGGCGATCAGCTGGTTGTACTGGCCGCCGAAATCCAGTATGACGATCTTTTCAGTCGCCGCCATGCCTGCATTCCCCCTTTCCTATGGGAATGATGATAGCACGCCGCGCCGCCGCGTTGCGCCCATCATTGTGTAAAATCTGAATTTTGTAACTTTATTTCTACATTTAACCCGTATGGATTGACAAGCTTCGGTGGATTGACTTATGATATGGGGTAGCTATAAAGGCAGTTTTATCGGTTACTACAGGATTTGGAGGGACTGAACATGCTTAAGAAGGGTCGCAAGCGCGAAGCCAAGGGGCTTGCCGTGCTGTACTTCATCATCGGCCTGATAATACTGATGATCATATTGACCGTCATCTGGTTCGCGCTGGCCAAGCTGGATTATTCCGACAAGCTGGATCCGGACACCACCATCCGCCCTTATGTGGAGCAGACAGAGCCGGAGCCCTTTGTGGAGACGCCCGCGGACGACGAGGCCGAGGGCGAACCCCTCGCGGATGAGGTGGACCTGACCGTGGAGGAGGAGCCCACCGAGGCCCCCACGCCGGAGCCGACCCCCGAGCCCACGCCCGAGCCCACCGAGGAGCCGACCCCCGAGCCCACGCCCGAGCCCACGCCGTTGCCGGCAGACAGGGCCGCGGCCCCGATGACCAAGCTGCCCCAGATGCCCGCGCTGGCCTCTGACAACGGCATGATCGGCATCACGAAGTGCTTTGTCTCCCCCGCGGACGACAACAAGCTGATGTACATCGCCGGCTATGGCTATGTGAATGAAGAGGGCTTTGACGGCGCCCAGGCCAAGAGCTGGCTGGTGATCACCCAGGTGGCCTCCGGCCAGAGCATCGGCTATCCGCTGACGCTGCAGGCGGGCGTTTCCACCCTGCCCCATTCCGACGCGGTTTGCCAGAACGCCGCCTCCAGCGATTTTGAGATCTACCTGGATGTCAGCCCCTACCAGGAGGGCATCTACTCCATGGCGCTGGTGGTCGGCTATGTGCCCGCCGGTGAAAAGAAGGTCACCTACAAGTACTATCCCTTCAGCGGCGACGTGAGCTTCACCGTGCTGAACGGCCAGGTGATCACGCCCATCACCCCCGTGGATTACGAATAACCGAATCTCACACCCCCGCGGCCCCGGATTCCGATCCGGGGCCGCTTCGTGTAAATTGGGCTTTCAAAAACGACATTTGGGAAATCCGCGGGTATAATCCGTGGGCTATCCCTACCCTTTTGGACGCGGCCGGGCTATAATGCACCCGTAACCAAGCAAAGCGCACAACCGCGGCGGCATCGCCGCAGCAAGAGGGAGGGAATACAAATGCTGAACAAGATCACAAAGGGCGGCGTGATCATCATCGCGCTGGTGCTGGTGCTGCTGCTCCTGTCGGGAAGCAGCTTCACCCGGGTGCCCGTGGGCTCCACCGGCATCATGGTGACCTTCGGCCGCGTGCAGGACGGCTCCACCCTTTCCGAGGGCCTGCACTTCCACGTGCCCTTCGCCCAGGAGATCGTATCCCTGGACAACCGGGTGCAGAAGCTGGAGCTGAACACCGAGGCCTTCTCCAAGGATATCCAGACGGTCTCGGCCAAGCTGGCAGTGAACTACCGGCTGCGGCCCGAGATGTCCTTCTCGGTGTACAAGACCCACGGCACCGGCTACGAGCAGAACATCATCATCCCCGCCACCCACGAGGTGCTGAAGAGCGTGTGCGCCCAGTACACCGCCGAGGAGCTGATCTCCAAGCGCGCCGAGTCCTCCGATAAAATGAGGGACGAGCTGGACGCCAAGCTGACGGACATGGGCATCACCGTCACCGACTTCAACATACTGGACTTCGACTTCTCCACCGATTTCATCAACGCCGTCGAAGCCAAGCAGGTGGCCGAGCAGGTGAAGAAGAAGGCCGCCACCGAAAACGAGACCGCCATCGCACAGGCCGAGCGGGAGAAGCAGGTGGCCATCAAGAAGGCCGAGGCCGACGCCGAAAAGGTGCGCATCGAGGCCGAGGCGAAGGCCAACGCCGTAAAGCTGGCCGCCGAGGCCGAGGCGTTCCGCCTGCAGTCCATCAACGAGAACCTGACGGATTTCACCATCCGCAACACCATCGCCGAGAACTGGGACGGCAAGCTGCCCGCCGTGGTCGGCTCCGACGGCATGAGCATCATGCAGCTGGGCGACATACTGAACGGCAACACAGCGCCCGCGGCGGATACCAATGCCGCGCAGGACGCGGACAACTGAGGAGGAATAGAATATGATCGAATACAAGGTCGTCACGACCAACGTGAAGAACGCCGAGGAGGAAATGAACAGGCTGGCCCAGGAGGGCTGGCAGGTGGTGGACACGACCACGATCTCGGGCGCGAGCTTTACCATGAACGCCGCCCCGATGATCATCACCTTCGGCAGGCCGCAGGTTTACTGGCGGTAAATCAAGGGGAATCAACGCAGAAATGCAGTCAAAGACGCCGAAAATGCGCTTCAGGTATTTTGGAAACACACTCTAGGTAAATCAAGGGAAATCAACGCAGAAATGCAGTCAAAGACGCCGAAAATGCGCTTCAGGTATTTTGGAAACACGCCCTAATACCCCCGGCGCGCGGCACAATGTGCCGCGCGCCTTTTGATTTCACCTGAACATGCTTTATTCCCCGCTTTGCCCACGGTATAATAATGATAATTAACAAACAGCGGCTTGACTTTAGCGTGCTAACGTGCTATTGTAATAAAGCATCCCAATGAGAGAGGACGGTGACCCGCGCCATGGCGGATACCCCGCTGAAGCCCGAGGAGCGCGTGCTGTTCGCGCTGCGCGGCCTGTACCAGAAGTACGGCTACAGCCAGTTCAAGATGAGCAAGTTCGAGGAGTACGACCTGTACGCCCGCAACAAGGACTTCCTGATCTCCGACGGCGTGATCACCTTCACCGATACCGACGGTCGCCTGATGGCCCTGAAGCCGGACGTGACGCTTTCCATCATCAAGAACACCCGCAACGCCCCCGGCGACATCCAGAAGCTGTACTACAGCGAGAACGTGTATCGCGTGTCCGGCAGCACCCGCCAGTTCAAGGAGATCCTGCAGACGGGCCTGGAGTGCATCGGCGACGTGGACCTGTACAACCTGTGCGAGGTCATTTCGCTGGCGGCGCAGAGCCTGAATACCATCGGCGAGCGCTATGTGCTGGATCTTTCCCACATGGGCGTGGTCTCCGCGCTGGTGGACGCGCTGGGCCTGGACGCCGATACGCGGGGCCAGGTGCTGCGCTGCATCGGCGAGAAGAACGCCGACGGCGTGCGCAAGCTGTGCCCCGACATGGACACCGAGGGCATCCGCGCGCTGATCGCCGCCCGGGGCCCCGCCGCGAAGGTGGTCGAATCGCTGCGGCCCTGGTGCGCCGAGGGCGCGGCGAAGGCGGCCCTGGACGAGCTGGCGCAGGTCGCCGGCATACTGGACGCCATCGGCTGCGGCGGCGTGCAGGTGGATTTTTCCATCGTGAACGACATGAACTACTACAACGGCATCGTGTTCATGGGCTACATCGACGGCATCCCCGCCTCGGTGCTCTCCGGCGGGCAGTACGACAAGCTGATGCAGCGCATGGGCTCCCCCGCGCGGGCCGTGGGCTTCGCCATCTACATGGACCTGCTGGAGCGCCTTTCCGGCGAACAGAGCCCCTACGACGTGGACACCGTGCTGCTGTACGACGACGGCGCGGACGTGATGTCGCTGACCCGGGCGGTGCGCTTCCTCACCGATTCCGGCACCGCCGTGTGCGCCATGAAGCGAATCCCCGAAAAGCTGCGCTACCGCCAGCTGCTTCGGTTCGAGGACGGAGGAATCAGGACCAATGCTTAACATCGCGCTGCCCAAGGGGCGCCTGGGCGAAAAGGTATACGCCATGTTCGCCGCCGCGGGCTTCGAGTGCCCCTCCATACTGGAGCCGAACCGCAAGCTGATCTTTGAAAACGAAGCCGCCGGGGTGCGCTACTTCTGGGTGAAGCCCTCGGACGTGGCCATCTACGTGGAGCGCGGCGCGGCGGACATCGGCGTGGCCGGCAAGGACATCCTGCTGGAATACGCGCCGGAGGTCTACGAGCTCATGGACCTGAACGTGGGCCTGTGCCGCATGGCCGTGGCCGCGAAGCGGGATTTCCGCGACAACCCGGCCCGCACGCTGCGCGTGGCCACCAAGTTCGCCAATATCGCCCGCGGCTACTATGCCGGCCTGGGTCGGGATATCGACATCATCCACCTGAACGGCAGCATCGAGATCGCCCCGATCCTGGGCCTTTCAGACGTGATCGTGGACATCGTGGAGACGGGCAAGACGCTGCTGGAGAACGACCTGGTGCCCATGGAGACCATCGTGCCCATCAGCGCCCGGCTGATTGCCAACAAGGCCAGCTACAAGTTCCACGCGGATGAGATCGAGGCCGTGGCCCAGGGCCTGAAGGGCCAGGTCAAAGCGGACTGACGATACGGAGGGATAGCCATGATTCGCATCATGAAATACGGCGAGGTCGCCAATGAGGATATCTTCGCCCGCAGCGTGCCTGCGGTGGACGTGGCCGGCATCGTTTCCGGCATCATCGACGACGTGAAGGCCCGGGGCGACGCGGCCCTTTTCGACTACTGCGAGAAGTTCGACAGGGTGCGCCTGGCCTCGCTGGAGGTCACCGCCGAAGAGATCGAGGCCGCCGCCGTCGCGGTCGGCCCGGAATTCATGGAGGTGCTGGAGACCGCCGCGGCGAACATCCGCGCCTTCCACGAAAAGCAGGTGCGCAACAGCTTCATCATCGCCGAGAAGGACGGCGTGGTGATGGGCCAGAAGGTCAGCCCCATGGATCGGGTGGGCCTGTATGTGCCCGGCGGCACCGCGGCCTATCCCAGCACCGTGCTGATGGACGCCATCCCCGCCCGCATCGCCGGCTGCCCGGAGGTGTTCATCACCACGCCCCCGGCGAAGGACGGCAGCGTGAACCCGGCCATACTGGCCGCGGCCAAGGTGGCCGGCGTCACCCGCATATTCAAGGTGGGCGGCGCGCAGGCAATCGCCGCGCTGGCCTGGGGCACGGAAACCATTCCCAATGTGGACAAGATCGTGGGCCCCGGCAACGCCTTTGTGGCCGAGGCAAAGAAGCAGGTGTTCGGCAGGGTGGCCATCGACATGATCGCCGGGCCCAGCGAGATCCTGGTGGTCGCCGACGGCAACAGCGACCCGCGCCATGTGGCGGCGGACCTGCTTTCCCAGGCCGAGCACGACAAGATGGCCAGCGCGGTGCTGGTGACCGAAAGCATGGACCTGGCCGAAGCCGTGCAGGCCGAGATCGAGCGCCAGGTGCGGCTGCTGCCGCGGGTGGAGATCGCCTCCGCCTCCATCGACGTGAACGGCAAGATCATCGTGGTGGAGGACATCGACCAGGCCATCTGGATCTCCAACGCCATCGCGCCGGAGCACCTGGAGCTGTGCCTGGACAATCCCTTCGACTACCTGGACAAGGTGAAGCACGCCGGCTCGATCTTCATGGGCCGAAACTGCCCGGAGGCGCTGGGCGACTACCTGGCCGGGCCAAACCACACGCTGCCCACCGGCGGCACCGCCCGGTTCTACAGCCCCCTGTCCGTGGACGATTTCGTGAAGAAGAGCCAGTACTCCTACTTCACTTCGGACGCGCTGAAGGCCGTGGCCGACAAGATCGCCCTCTTCGCCCGGAAGGAAGGGCTGGAGGGACACGCGAGGAGCGTGCTTTCAAGGTTTGAACCTTGAAAGCTCGCAAATTGGGAATTGGGAATTTGGAAATGGGAATTACGCCCAGCTGCCTTTGATTCCCCATTCCCAATTCCCAATTCCCAAATATTGAAGCGAGGCATCACGATGAGCAAGTACCTCTCCGAAAAATACCAGTCCCTCGAGGTCTACACCCCCGGCGAGCAGCCCCGGGACATGCGGTATGTGAAGCTGAACACCAACGAGAGCCCCTATCCCCCGGCTCCGGGCGTGGTCGAGGCCGTGGCAAGGCAGGCGGGCAGGCTGCAGCTGTATTCCGATCCGGTGAGCGCCGACCTGCGGGACGCGCTGGCGGCGCGCTACGGCGTGAAGCGGGAGAACGTGTACGTGGCCAACGGCTCCGACGACATACTGAACTTCGCGTTCATGGCCTTCGCCGGAAACGGCAGCAGGGCTTACTTCCCGGACATCAGCTATGGCTTCTACAAGGTGTTCGCCGAACTGAACGGCGCGGACTACGCGCAGATCCCGCTGCGGGAGGATTTCTCCGTCGCCCCGGCGGACTACATGGACCTGGACGGCTTCATCGCCATCGCCAACCCCAACGCCCCCACCGGCATGGCGCTGACCCGCGACCAGCTGGAGCCGGTGATCGCCGCCAGCCGGGATCACGTAGTGCTGATCGACGAGGCCTATGTGGATTTCGGCGCCGAGAGCTGCGCGCCGCTGATCGAAAAGTACGACAACCTGCTGGTGGTACAGACCTTCTCCAAGTCCCGCAGCATGGCCGGGGCGCGGCTGGGCTTCGCGCTGGCGGACAAGGGCCTGATCGAAGACCTGGAGCGCATCAAGTACAGCACCAACCCCTACAACGTGAACCTGATGACCGCCGCGGCGGGCATCGCCACGCTGCGCGAGGACGCGTATTGCATGCAGAACTGCCGCAGGGTCATCGAAACCCGCGAGGCCTCCGCCGACCGGCTGAAGGCCATGGGCTTCGAGGTGCTGCCCAGCCGCTCCAACTTCCTGTTCGCCCGCAAACCGGGCGTGGACGGTGGCATGCTGTACCGGGAGCTGAAGGCCCGGGGCGTGCTGGTGCGCCACTTCGACGCGCCGCGCATCTCCGACTACCTGCGCATCACCGTGGGCGCCCCCGAACAGATGGACGTGCTGTTTATCAAACTGAGAGAGATACTGGAGGGCTGAGCATGCGAACCGCTGAAATCACCCGCCGCACGGCGGAGACGGACATCCGCCTGACGCTGGACCTGGACGGCACGGGCAAATCCGAGATCGACACCGGCTGCGGCTTCATGAACCACATGCTGACGCTGTTTGCCCGCCACGGCCGCTTCGACCTGACGGTGAAGTGCGTGGGCGACACCGACGTGGACGACCACCACACCGTGGAGGACATCGGCATCTGCCTGGGCACGGCCTTCGCGCAGGCCCTTTCAGACATGGCCGGCATCAACCGCTACGGCAGCACGATACTGCCCATGGACGAGGCGCTGATCCTGACCGCGGCGGACATCTCCGGCCGCGCCACGCTGTGCTACGACCTGGCCATCCCCACCCAGAAGATCGGCACCTTCGACAGCGAGCTGGTCAAGGAATTCTGGCTGGGCTTCGTGCGCAAGGCCAACGTCACGCTGCACATCCGCCAGCTGGCCGGCGAGAACAGCCACCACATCGCCGAGGGCGCGTTCAAGTCCGCGGCCCGCAGCCTGCGGACCGCCGTCGCCATCGACCCCAGCCTGAACGGGGAGATCCCCTCCACGAAAGGAATGCTATGATCGCGATCATCGACTATGGCGTGGGCAACCTGTTCTCGCTGGCCCACAGCCTGACGGCCGTCGGCGAGAGCGCCGCCGTCACCGGGGACGCGGAGGCCATACTGCGGGCGGACCACGTGATACTGCCCGGGGTCGGCGCGTTCGGCGACGCGGCGAAGAAGCTGCGCGAGACCCATCTGGACGCCGTGGTGAAGGACGCCGCCCACCGGGGCACGCCCATCATGGGCATCTGCCTGGGCATGCAGCTGCTGCTGGATGTGAGCTATGAATTCGGCGAGCACGAGGGCCTCGGGCTGATCCCCGGCGAGGTGCGGCCCATCGCGGAGGTCATCCCCGCGGGGCTGAAGATCCCCCACATCGGCTGGAACGCGCTGGACGTGGCGGTCCCCCACCCCATCTTCAAGGGCGTAAAGCCCGGGGACTGCGTGTACTTCGTGCACAGCTTCTATGGCGCGAAGTGCGAACAGAGCGTGATCGCCACCGCCGAATACGGCGCGCCGCTGACCGCCGCCGTGGCCCGGGGCAACGTGTGCGGCTGCCAGTTCCACCCGGAGAAGAGCGGCGACGTGGGCCTGGCATCCTCAAATCATTCTGCGCATGGGACGGTGCTGCGACATGATCATATTTCCCGCCATCGACCTGGTCGGCGGCAAGGCCGTGCGGCTGTTCAAGGGTGACTATGCCCGGATGACCGTGTACGACGACGATCCGCTGCACGCCGCCCGGGGCTTTGTGGCCGCCGGGGCCACCCATCTGCACATGGTGGACCTGGAGGGCGCCCGGGACGGCGGCACGCCAAACTTCGACACCGTGCGCCGCGTGGCCGAAAACACGGGCTTGTTCGTGGAGATCGGCGGCGGCATCCGGGACATGGACGTCGTGGAAAAGTACCTGAACGCGGGCGTGAAGCGCGTGATCCTGGGCACCGCAGCCATCTCGGACGAGGGCTTCGTGCGCGAGGCCGTGCGACGCTTCGGCAGCGCCATCGCCCTGGGGGCCGACGTGAGGGACGGCCAAGTGGCCATCCGCGGCTGGCTGGAGCTTTCCGGCATGACGCTGGACGCCTTC
>CACYWI010000130.1 GCA_902778045.1 uncultured Eubacteriales bacterium | reverse complement strand
TTCAGTGAGAACGGGCCGGTTAGGCCCCGTCGCTTGCTTCCCCGTCCGATGGTAACTATTCAGTCTATGACTGAATAGTTACGAATAAACAAAAGGAGCAATGCCCATGAACACCATACCGATCCGGCACAAGTGGGAGCCCTATCTGTGGCTGCTGCCCAGCCTTCTGCTGATGAGCATATTCGTCGTGTTCCCCATCGGCATCGTGTTCAAGCTGTCCGTGAGCGATATCTCCAGGGCCGGCGTCGTGGGCGCGTGGAACAACTTTGGGAACTTCCGCGCCGCCTTCCGGAACTTCCGCGCCGCCTTCCGGGACCCGGCCTTCGGCACCGTGATGCTGAACACCGCCATTTGGGTGGTGTCGGTGGTGGGGCTGAGCACGCTGCTGGGCTTCATCACGGCCATGGCGCTGAACGCGAAGTTCCTCGGCAGGAAGGTGGCCCGGTCCATCGTGGTGTTTCCCTGGGCCACGTCGCTGGTGATCCAGGCTTCGGTGTGGAACTACATCATCAAGGGCGAATACGGCAACCTGAACAACGTGCTGTTGAACCTGGGCGTGATCAAAAACGCCGTCAACTGGCGCGCGAGCTACCAGATCGAGTTCGCCTGGGAGTGCGGCATCGGCATATTCGTCACGATCCCCTTCGTGGCGTTTACGGTGCTGGCGGGCCTGCAATCCATCGACGACGCCTACTATGAGGCCGCCACCGTGGACGGCGCGGGCTTCTGGCGCAAGCTGTGGAACGTGACCGTGCCGTTGGTGAAGCCCTCGCTGACGGTGTGCACGGTGCTGAACATCATTTACGTGTTCAACTCCTTCCCGATCATCTACACCATCACCAAGGGCGCGCCCGCCAACAAGACGGATACGATGGTCACGCTGCTGTACATGCGGGCCTTCTACGACAATCAGAAGGGTTCGGCCACGGCCATGTCCGTGATCGGCTTCGCGATACTGTGCGTGTGCGCCGGCGCGTACATGGTGGTCACCATGCGGAAGGAGGAGCAGTAAATGAAGCTGAACACTCCCGAAGCCGTGCGGCGCACCAATCGCCGGGCCCTGATCGCGGCCGTCGTCGCCGCGGCGCTGTGCTTCGCCGCGCTGTGTCTGCCGGTCTACGGCTTCACCGCCACGGTGTTCTCCAAGAAGTCCGGCAACACCTTCGTGGGCGACGAGAAGTACCTGGCCGCCCGCGCCGAGGTGGAGGCCGCCGCCGAGGCCTATGCCGCCGAAAACGGCGGGGGCATGCCCGAGATCGTGGAGACCGTCACCGAGCGCACCAATTCCAAGGGCGAGACCACCAGCATGGTGGCCTTCCAGGCGCGGCAGACGATGCGGCGCACCGGGCTGGATTTCATCCGCGCCGGCCTGTCCTCCGGCTGGGTGCTGCTGGCGCTGTATATCTGCCTCGCGGCGGCGCTGGCCTGCCTGGCGCTGGGCATGCCCGCTGCCTCCGTGGCCGTCGACTGGCCCGCGCTGCCGGCGCGCCAGCATGGCCTGCGGCGCTCAGCCGCGGCGCTGGGATTGATCGCGCTGCTGCTGGTGCCGGTGTTCATGATGCGCTGCAACCTGGATTTCTCCCGCGCGATCAAGCTGGCCTCGGACGGCTTCCCCAAGCCGGGCACGGAGGCGCTGCTTCATAAGCTGGACCTGTTCCTGTACGGCGGCGCGGCGGGTGAGGACACGCTGTCACTGATGGGCGGCATAAGCTATCGGGCGCTATGGCCCGCGTGGGCGCTGCTGCCGCTGCTGGCGGCGTTCGCCCTCGGCGCGGTGATCGCCGCGGAGGGCCACCCGGCGGCCACGCTGCAGCGGGTGCTGCTGTACGGCTTCATCATCGCGCTGTGCGTGGTGATACTGTACCCCTACTATGTGATGCTGATCACGGCCTTCCGCAGCAACGCCGAGACCACGGACATGTACTTCCAGTACATGCTGCCCACCCGGTGGGTGTGGAGCAACCTGCGGGACATCATCAACCGCGGCGTGCCCCGCTATCTGCTGAATTCGCTGCTGCTGTCCGTGGGGGCCACGGCCATCGCGCTGCTGTGCGGCATTCCGGCGGCCTACGCCATGGCGCGGATGCGCTTTGCGGGCAAGAAGGCGTTCCTGGGCTTCGTGATCATGAGCCAGATGTTCTCGCCGGTGGTGCTGCTGGTGGGCATCTCCCGGCTGATGAACGCCATCCACCTGAACGATTCGGTGTGGGGGCTGATGTTCATCAACGCCGCCTTCAACCAGGCCTTCGCGATCTGGCTGCTGCGGGGCACCTTCGTGTCCATCTCCTCGGAGATGGAGCAGGCCGCCTGCATCGACGGCTGCAGCACCGTCAGCGCCATGCTGCGGGTACTGCTGCCCATGGCGGCCCCGGGCATCGTGACCACGCTGATCTTCGTGTTCATCAACGCCTGGAACGAATACACGATCTCCACGGTGCTGATCTCCACCGCCACCAACAAGCCCATCACCGTGGGCATCACCCAGTTCTCCTCCTTCAACATGATCGAGTGGCAGTACCTGTTCGCCGCGTCGCTGGTGGCCACCATCCCCGTGGTGATACTGTTCATGCTGATCGAGAAGCACCTGGCCGCGGGCCTGACCGCCGGCGGAGTGAAGGGGTAATGAGGGATTAGGGATTAGGGAATAGGGAACAGGGATTAGGGAAGAGGGATCAGGGAATAGGAATTGTGGATGGCGCGCATGTTGTGTCTTTCCCTGACCGCTTTCTGATCGCCCGAAGCGTGAAATGGGCAATACGAACGGAACGTCCCCCGTCGCAGATGATGCGACGGGGGACGTTCCGTTTGCGGCGTCAACGGTCGCCGTATACCGCTTTTTGCCGGTCAAGCAGCTGCGCTTCGGTGACGAAGCCGGTCAGGCAGCCGTATTCCCGCACGCAGGCCGCGCCGGTGATGTTGCCGTACTGTGCGCACCGCTCGACGCCCTCGCCGCGCAGCAGCCCGTACACGAAGCCGGCCATGAAGGCGTCGCCCGCGCCGGTGGTGTCCACGGTCTCCACGCCGGGCACCGGCGGCACCACGCGGAGTGCGCCGTCCCGCAGGATCAGGCAGCCCTCCCGGTCCAGCTTGATCACAGGGCAGGGCAGCCACCGGGCCAGCGCGGCGGCGGCGTCCTCCACGGTACGGGTGCCGGTGATCTTCAGCGCCTCCCGGCGGTTGGGCAGGTAGTAGTCCGCCAGCGCCAGCCATTCGCCGTACTTCTCCACGGACAGGTTGTCCTCCCAGCCGGTGTCGAACACCAGCTTCGCGCCTTCGGCCTTCAGCGCCCGGTAGAGGGGCAGGTAGTCCGGCTGCATCAGCACCACGTCCGCGCCCTTCAAGCGGGCGTGGGCCTCCTCCAGCAGGGCGTCGGTGATGTCGACGGGCTCCATGTAGCTCATGAAGGCCCGGTCGCCCGCGCACACCATGGCGGAGGACAGTATCACCGGCATCCCATGGCCCCGGTACAGGTTGACCGGTTCGGCCCCCAGGGCTTCCAGCTCCCGTCGGGCGAAGGCGCTGAAGAAGTCGTCGCCAAGAAAGGTGAGCAGCCGCGTGTCCGCGCCCAGACGGCGCAGGTTGGCCAGCGTGGCGGGGGTGCCGCCGCCCAGGTACATCCCGAAGCGCCGGGAGAAGATCTCCTCGCCCGGCGCGGGAAGCCGGTCCATGCCGGCGTACAGCAAATCGATGTTGATCCGGCCGAGGCCGCCCGCCAGCGCCATCAGTGCCACCCCCGGGTGAATTCGCGGTTGGATTCTACATAGGTCTCCACCAGCCGTTTCGCCAGCGACCAGGAGTTCACCAGTGGGTGCACCATCAGGCACTCCACGGCCTTGGAGATGGATTTGGTGCGCAGCGCCTCGGAGGCGTAGCGCTCGTACAGCTTCACCCGGCGGATCAGCTCCATCTGCAGCTCGCCCGGGTCCTCCACCCGCTGGGGGGTGAAGGCGCCGTTCTCCAGGTCGCAGGACACCTCCACCACGTCGGTGTCCTTAAGGCCCGGGATCGCGCCGTTGTTGGGCACGCACAGCGTCATGCTCAGCCTTTCGCCGGTCACCCGGGCGCGGATGTACTTCAGCGCCACGCCGGCGTAGCCGCCGTCGTCCGGGGCGAAGGGGTCGAAGCGCCAGGCCCCGCGGTCGCGCCGGGTGCCGGTCTCGTTGGCCATGTAGGCCCCCTCCCGCATGCCGTACCACTTTTCGTAGACCCGCAGGCAGGCGTCGAAGTCCCGCTCCGGGTCCATGCCGGAGAGCTCCCCGATCATGCCGCGGTTGATGTCGGCGATCAGCTCGCCCCGGGTCTGCTTCGCGGACAGTATGTGCTCGATGGCCTGTTCGCGGTAGAAGAAGTAGTACAGGTATTCGTTCAGTATGCAGCCCATGTGCGCCACCAGGTCCCTCTGGAAGAAGCACATGTCGGTCTGGGTGTACAGCCGATCGTCCTCGAGCAGCTCCGGCAGGATTTCCCTGCCGTCCAGCTTTACGCTGTTGAAGAAGGACAGGTGGTTCAGGCCGTAGCAGCTGCCGGTGACCCGCTCCGGCGAAACGCCCTTCAGCTTCGCGAAGGACACCAGCAGGCTGCTGGGGGTGTCGCAGATGCCGAAGGTGAAGTCGTAGCCCATGTCCCGCAGGGTCTGGGACACCACGCCGGCGGGGTTGGTGAAGTTGAAGATCTTCACGTCGGGCTTTGCCAGCTTCCGGGCCAGCTCGCAGTATTCCGCCAGGGCGGGCACCGAGCGCATGGCAAAGGAGAAGCCCGCCGCGCCGGTGGTCTCCTGGCCCAGCAGGTGCAGATCCAGCGCCGCGCGCTCGTCCCGCACGCGCATGTCGTCGCCGCCGGCGCGGATGGTGGTGATGATGTAATCGGCGTCGCGGATGGCCTCGGCGGCGTCGGTGGTCAGCCGGAAATCCAGCTCCGGGCGCAGCCGCCGCGCCACCTCCCGGGACATGCGGCCGAAGATGCCCAGCTTCTTCGCGTCGTTGTCCATGAACACGATCTCGCGGATGCCCAGCGCCGCGGAGGCCTGCACCAGGCTCCGGGCCAGCTGCAGCGACCGGACGCCGCCGCCGCCGATAACGGTCAGTTTCATCGTTTACCTCCTGTAGATGCGCTTTTGACGCCAAGCCGGGTCAAGGCAGGGTCCTTCGCCGCGCCCGGCATGGCGGCCCCATTCAGCCTTCCAGGGAATTGTTATTGAAAATACGGTTGATGGCGTACACGATGGCGATGCCGGAGAGTATCAGGATCACGCCCATGGTGTTCGCGTAGCCGTAGTTGTTGTCGATCATGCTGGTCTTGTAAAGGTACATCGGCAGGTTGATGGTCATATCGCCGGGCCCGCCGTTGGTGGTCAGGTAGATCAGCTCGAATTCCTTCAGCATGCTGGTGGCGGCCAGGATCACCGCCGTGCCCATGATGCTGCGGATCAGCGGCAGCTGTACCCGCAGGTGGATCTGCATGGTGGAGGCGCCGTCGATGCGGGCCGCCTCAATGATGTCGTCGGAGATGGACATGATGCCCGCCAGCACGATGATCACGATCAGGCCGGCGTACAGCAGCCACGTGGAGGTCACCACCGGGAAGGCGGTGGCCTTGTCGAAGAACCAGTTCCGGTTCACCTTTTCGCCGGAGATCGCGGTGAGCAGCGCGTTGAGCAGACCGTACTTGGCGTTGAATACGTTCAGGAAGATCACGCCCAGCGCCGCGGCGGAGATCACATTGGGCAGCATGAACACCGTGCGCAGCACCTTCCAGCCCCGGAACCGCCGGGACAGCATGAAGGCCAGCGTGGTGCCGATGCCCACGTGCGCCACCGATTGCAGCAGCACCCATATGCCGGTGTTCAGCATGGCGGTGCGCATGCGTGGGTCGCCGGTGAAGGCGGTGATGTAGTTCTGCAGGCCGATGAAGTTGAACACGCCCCCGGCCTTCCATTCGTAGAAGGAGCTGCCGAACACCATTCCCAGCGGCACCAGGTAGACCAGCCCGAACAGCAGCAGGCTGGGCAGCAGGAAGCTGATCAGGTGGATTCTCTTCGCGCGCATGGGCTCTCCTCCTGTCGTGGGTCGGTGGGGCGTGGGGGAACGGGGG
>CACYWI010000129.1 GCA_902778045.1 uncultured Eubacteriales bacterium | reverse complement strand
ATGAAGGGCGCCATCGCCAAGGCCGAGGAGCTGGCCGCGGAGATCGAGAACAGCTTCATCCCGGCCCAGTTTGACAACCCGGCCAACCCCGCCGCCCATGTGGCCACCACGGGCCCTGAAATCTACTCGGATACCGACGGCAAGGTGGATATCTTCGTGGCAGGCGTGGGCACCGGCGGCACCATCACCGGCGTGGGCCAGTACCTGAAGTCCAGGAACCCGGCCGTGAAGGTGGTGGCCGTGGAGCCCGCCGACTCCACCGTGCTGAGCAAGGGCACCGCCGGCGCCCACAAGATCCAGGGCATCGGCGCGGGCTTCGTGCCGAAGGTGCTGGACACCGGGGTGTACGATGAGATCATCCCCGTCACAAACGACGACGCCTTTGCCACCGGCCGGCTGATCGGCCAGCGGGAGGGCGTGCTGGTGGGCATCTCCGCCGGCGCGGCGCTGTGGGCGGCCATCCAGCTGGCCAAGCGCCCTGAGAACGCGGGCAAGACCATCGTGGCGCTACTGCCCGACACCGGCGACCGCTATCTGTCCACCCCTCTGTTTGCGCAGTAAGAGCGTTTTCGTGGAAAACAGCGCAGCCACGGAGGAACGGACAAACAGGGGAACGGCACTTTGCCGTTCCCCTGTTGTCTGTTATCTTGGGACCGTATCCCGTCCGCCCGGAAAAAAGTCTTCGGAAGAGGCGACCTCATCCGCCTCGCTTCGCTCGGCACCTTCCCCAAAGGGGAAGGCGTTTGGAGACAGCCGCTATGCCTGTTCCCTGCTCCCTTGGCTATTCCTATTGCCTGATCTTTATTCGCCCGTCTGCCCGTCCTCATCGTCGCCGCCGACCTTGAAGGCATCCTTGCCCAGCAGGCCCAGGCGGGAATGGAACGGGATGTCGGAATTGGGATAGCGCTGGTAGAACAGCTGGCGGATGCGCTCCATGACCATGCTGCCGGTCTTGTAGTTCACGGTGGGCAGCAGCAAGGCCACCACGCTGGGGCTGAAATGGGTGATGATGTCGCCCTTGCGCAGGTTGTCCCGCAGGATCTCGATCAGGCCGTTCATGATGTTGTCCTGGCGTATGCTGTCAAAGTTGGCCTCGTCGGAATCGCCGATCATGATGATGCCCAGGAACATGGTGGTGCCCAGGCGCTCCAGGTTACGCATCTCCAGACTGTAGATGGCCTTGAACATCTCGTAATCGCAGACGAAGGCGCCGCGCTCCAGGCTGCTGTTATGCAGCTCCTGCCGGATGGCGTCCAGGTTCAGCTTCAGCGTCTGGCGCGCCTTGTTCATCTCCTGGTAGAAGGCGGTCATCTGGGGGCTGGGCGCCGAACCGAGATAGCGGTAAGTCAGGTTCGTGGCATGCTTATACTGCACCAGCGCGTCACTGGTGCGATTCAAGCTGATCATGGCCTTCATCAGCTCGATATGCAGCCGGTCATCGAAGCTGTCCACCTCCAGGGCGGCGCGACACACGGCGCAGATGGCGTTATAGTCCTCCACCTTGCGCAGCAGCTCGATGTAGCCGTACACCGCGCCAAGAAACTGGGTGTGCAGCTGCTGGGCAAAGCCGGGCTCGGCTTCGATATCACCGGTCTGATACAGGTCGCCGGTGTACAGCTCCATTACCCGGCGATACATGCCCCGCTGCTTCACCGCGTCCTGCTCGGCGGGAATGGCATCGAACAGGTCCATCAGCTCCACGGCGTCGATGGTCATATTCGGCATGCTCTGCCAGTGATAAGCCCCTCGGTCGGAGACGATGCACGCCCCCATGCCGGGCACCATTTGGTTCAACAGCAACCGCATGCGGCTGACGAGCGTCTTCAGCGCGTTTTCGGGGTTTGTGACGCTGTGCTCGGGCCACAGCTCGTTCAGCAGCTGCTGGTTGGGTACGGATTTGCCCCTGTGCAGCACCAGATACTCCATCAGCGCCGTGCCCTTGCGGGACTTGCTGACGGGGTTCTCCACGCGCTTTTCATCGATATAGATATGAAAGCTGCTCATCATCGTGATGCGAACGCTCTCACCCATGTTTTTTCCTCCATTCGGATCCATCTGGATATTTGGATTTACAGCTTCCGCGCCTGCTCGAGCTTTTCGAGGATCTCGGCCACCAGCGCGTCCACATCCACAGGCCCGGTCTGGCCGCGGGTCAGCTCTGTAAGCTTGCATACCGGCTCGTAGATGGGTGTCAGCGATACATTGCCCGTCGCGCCCTTCAGCGCGTGCGCCGCTTCGAAGACCGCGTTGGTGTCCTTCGCCGCCGCGGCGTCCTTCAGTTTGTCAAATTTATCGTCGGCCAGCACCATGCCCACCATGCGCAGATAGAACGGCTCATTGTTCACGCAGCGGGCAAGGCCCTCTTCCACATTCGCGCCGTAAGCCCTCAAGGTATCCATGGTCAACATAGGAAATACCCCCCGTATTGTATGTAACACCGCTGTGGTCCATTCGCCAGGCAGTTGTTTCCGGCTATATAAATACAACTGTATTATAACACAGTCATTTAAAAAGTCAACTGAATTACAGGACTTTTCACAAATGTTGCGCACATTAGACACCGGGATGACAAGGATTGCAGAGGAGACGGATTGGAGGGCTCACAAGAAACGACAGACAATAGACAATAGGAATGGCGGCTGCCGCGCAGGCGCCATTCCGCTCCCGCGCTGCTCGGAAGACTATAAATGCGCGAAGATCCTTCGCTGTGCTAAGGATGACAGGCTTGCGTCGTTGTCATCCTGAGCGCAGCAAAGGATCTTCGTCAGAGTTATTGGATGGGACAGTGGAAACGAACTCTCCCGGCCTTCGGCCACCTACTGCGGGCCTATCGGCCCCAGCTTGCTGAAAGCTATCCACTGGAGAGTTTTCCGGGCGCTCGATGCCACTGCGGTGGGGAAGCGTAAAATGCGGCAGCCACTATTCCTGTTCCCTAATCCCTAATCCCTGTTCCCTATTCCCTATTCCTCACAGCCGCTTGGACAGCGTCTCCGGGCTGACGGCATAGGTCAGGGCCACATCGCGGGTGATGACGCCCGAACGGTACAGGCGCTGCAGCTCGCCGTCCATGGAGATCATGCCCTGGCCGGCGCCGCCGAAAATGGCGTTGTCGATCTGGTGGGTACGGCCGTCGCGAATCAGGTTCTGCACGGCGGGGTTCACGGTCATGACCTCGAACACGGCCACCTGGCCGCCCTCCTTCTTGGGCACCAGGCGCTGGCTGACCACGGCGCGCAGCACCATGGAAAGCTGCATGCGCACCTGGGCCTGCTGCTCGGCGGGGAAGGTATCCAGTATGCGGTCCACGGTCTTGGACGCGCCGGTGGTGTGCAGCGAGGACAGCAGCAAATGGCCGGTCTCCGCCGCGGTGATGGCGATGCGGATGGATTCCAGATCACGCATTTCGCCCAGCAGGATCACGTCCGGGGCCTGGCGCAGTGCGGCGCGCAGGGCACGGGCGAAGGTGGGCACATCGTTGGGCACGTCGCGCTGGCTGACCAGCGACTGCTTGTGGTTATGGATGTATTCGATGGGGTCCTCGATGGTCACGATATGGCCGTGGCGCTCGGTGTTGATGCGATCCACCATACAGGCCAGCGTGGTGCTCTTGCCGCTGCCGGCAGGGCCGGTGACCAGGATCATGCCGTTGAGGTTCTTGGTCAGCTCCATCACCAGGTCGGGGATGCCCAGCGAGCGCGGATCCGGCAGGCCGAAGGCCACCATTCGGCAGGTAGCGGCCACGGTGCCGCGCTGGATATAAGCATTGCAGCGGAAGCGGCTGAGGCCGGCCAGCGCGAAGGAAAAGTCGTCATCGCCCTCTTCGTGCAGCTTGGCGATATCGCGGTGCGCCAGCTCGTAGGCCTCGCGCACCAGCTCCTCTGTGCCCGCAGGCTTGACGACCTCATCCGTCAGGGGCACCATGTCGCCCTTCACCTTGCAGGTAACATGGGCGCCGGGCACAATGAAGATGTCCGAGCCGCCCAGCTCATAGGCCTTTTGCAGAATGTCTTTCAGTTCCATATTTCCTCCGTCACCGCAGTCAGGCGATGGATCCGCCATTGCAGCCTCTGGCCGTCACCCAGGGGCAGTACCTCCGCCGCGCAGCTCAACGTGCGCAGGCCGTCGGACTCCGACCAGGTCACCATGCGGTCCTCCATCAGCATGCCCTCCGGCAGCCGGCCGCGCAGGGCATTCAGGTATTCGTCGTCGCCCTGGCAGGCCGCGGCGCATTCGGCCGCCACGCCGTCCAGCTCCGCCATGCGGCGCTCGGCGCGGTCGTTCAATTCATAGCCTGCCACCACCACAGCGGTGCTGCGGCTGGAAAGCCGGGCATCGTTGCGGGCGTTCATCAGCGCCAGCATGCCCAGCACGCCCATGCTGAGGATCACCACGATCAGGATCAGGGAAGCCGCGCCGGGGCCGAAGGCCACATTGCTCTTGCGCCTCATTGCTGCTCCACCTCCTCGTACCGGGTGCAGGCCAGTGCGAACAGCTGCTCGTCCTCCTGGCGGGCGTTATCGGGGTTGCGCAGCTTGTAGAATGCGCTGACCTCGCCCGTCCACAGGGAGCCCGCCCCCGCATCGCGATAGCTGCCCATCACATACAGCGAATAATCGCCGCAGTCCTTGCTCCACGCGCCGTGAGAGCTGGAGAAGCCCATGTCCTTCAACGTCTGGTCGATATCCGCCGCGGCATAGAGCGTCTCGGCCACGTTCTGGGCCTCGACTACGGCCACGGATTCCACGCCGCTGCGCACGGTCATATTCCTGGCGGTGACGAACACCTTCACCAGCACCGTGGCCGACAGCATGAAGAACAGCACCGCGATGAGGATCTCCACCAGAAGCACATTGGATCGATTTCTGTTTCTCATCTTGTACTCCTTTTACCGCGCGCAGCGCAGAGCCACCTTTACGGTGCTCTGTTCGCCCTTGCCGTCCGTCATGTCCACCGTCAGCAGGCCGCCCGAAAGGCTCGGCTCGAAGCGGGTCGCCGGACAGATGGCCGTGCCGTCCTCGGGCTCGAAGTCCTCGTCCTCGCTGGTGAACTGCTCGTACAGCTGGCCTTCATGGCAGTACAGCCAGGTAACGTAGGCCTCGCCGTCCAGCTCCTCGCGCAGCGCCAGCGTGGTGACGCCATTTTGCGTTTCTACGGACACGGCGCGATCGGCGTCCTCGGCGCGGATCATACTGCGCACATAGGCCGCCATCACGCGGTCCTCATTGTTCCGGGTGGCATGGTCCACGGTGTTGCGGTACATCTGGGCGCCCAGCAGCACCATCAGCGTGGACATCACCGCAAACAGCCCCAACAGCACGAACACGAACACGCCCTGCATGCTGTGATTGATCGTTTTACGCTTTCCGCTCACGAACCGCTCGCCTCCACTTCCGTAACCGAGATATCGGGCATCAGGTTCGAGCCGAACGCGTCATAGCGCACGAAATACCGCGACTGGTCATAGGCCAGGCCGTAGTGCGTGCGCAGGTAATCCAAATCCGTGGGATAAGCCCCCTCCACCGCGTAGCAGGTGAGGGCGGCGTTATGCACGGCATCGGTCACGAACTGGGTCTGCGCCTCGCCGCTCTTGTTGCCCAGGCGGCTGATCAGCAGCCACGCGCCAACCAGCACCAGCAGCATCACCAGCACGATCGCGATTTCACGCTTGTATGCCAACAACCCCATCGCCTCCTTTACTCTGGACAGGATGCCGGCCATCGGCAGCATCACGCTGAGCAGCACCGCGCCGATGACCACGGCCAGCAGGGCGATCAGGGTGGGCTCGATGATGGCCACCAAGCGGGAGATGCCGTCTTCCACCTGTTCCTCGTACAGGTCGGCAATCTTGGCCATCACCTGGTCCTCGCGGCCGGCGGCCACGCCCATGCGGATCATCCGATCATGCAGGCCGTCGAACAGCTTGGAATTGGATATGGCGTCCGCAAAGGCCGCGCCGTTGTCCAGATCCTTGCGGATGCCCTGCACCTTGTCGGCAGCTTCGCCGTCGGAAAGCACGGAGGGCAGCAGCCGGAAGGCTTCACCCGTGGGGAAGCCGCTGTGCAGCATCATAGAAAGCACGCTGGCCACGCGGCTGGAGGCCAGCTTCATGCTCAGGCTGCGCACCGGCGGGAACAGGCGGCGCACCAGCGCCAGCACCTTGTCCTTCGCGGAGGTCTTCATCAGCAGGGCGCACACCACCACGGCGAGCACCACCACGGCCACGATGGCCAGCACCAC
>CACYWI010000128.1 GCA_902778045.1 uncultured Eubacteriales bacterium | reverse complement strand
GGATATGGCTATAGAGACGATGAGTATTTCTTTACCCTTGTTCGTTATCTCGCTTTACCTGTTGCCTGGCTTGGATCCCACAACTTTCCGTGAAGAGCCTCTTTTTCGGCATGCTACCCCAGCGGAGCACGCGCCGGCCGCTATACCTGTTCTTTGGGGCTGGTGTCCCTGTTCCCTGTTTTCTTGTGTGGATTGGGGCGACCTCATCCGTCTCGCGCTTCGCGCGATCCACCTTCCCCAGAGGGGAAGGTGGCATTTGCGGAACTTGCGAAGCATATGCGGAAGAGGTCGCCTCTCTGGCAATTCGTTTCCGCGGAACGGTCTGTCAAGGGAAACGACCTCTTCCGACCTCGCTGCGCTCGGCCACCTTCCCCTGAAGGGGAAGGCCTTGGAGGCGCCAGCCGCAATTCCTGTTCCCTTGGCTATTCCTATTGCCTATTCCCTATTCCCTGAGGAACTCAAACCCATTGAAATTATCGTACGCCCGCAGGCCGTACATGCCGCCCATGTTGCGGGTGGACAGCACCGTGCCCGTCCTGAACAGCAGCCCGAGTACGGGCAGGCGGTTCACCACGGTCATCTGGATGTCGCTGTAGATCTTTTGCAGGATGGTCTCGTCCGAGGCGCTCTGGATGCGCTCCAGCAGCATGTCCATGTCCTCGTTGCTGTAGTGGTTGAAGTTCAGCGAACCGCCGCTCTTCAGTATGGCGTTCACGTCCGGGATCTCGCTGAGGTTCACGCCGAACAGCGCCAGGTCGTAGTTCCGGCTGCGGACGGCCTCCCGGGCCTTTTCCTTGCTCATCACGCTCACGGTGACGGTGAAGCCCACGGCCTCCAGGTATTCCTTGATCAGGTTGGCGGCGTTTTCCCGGATGCTGTTGGTGCTCTCGTTATAGGTGACGATCGTCACCCGCGGTTCCTCCAGCAGCACGCCGTTGCGCTTGTTCAGGCGGCCGTCGCCGGTCAGGTCCAGCCAGCCGATGCTCTGCATCAGCTGCAGCGCGCGCTCCGGGCTGTAGTAGTAGATGGCGCTCTGGCTCTCGTACAGCCAGGAGGAGGGCACGATGGGCACCTCGCACTGTATGGCCATGTCCAGATAGGCGTTGGAGGCGATCACCGAGCGGTCGATGGCGTACATCACCGCCTGGCGCACGTTCACATCGCCCATCAGCGATTCCTCGGAGAGGTTCGGCACCAGCATCTCGTAGGTCAGGGTGGCATAGTCCATGCTGGTCAGGCCCGACAGCTTCCGGCTGAGGGATGCCTTCGGGCTCTTGGTGGACAGCATGTCGATCTGGTTGGTGCGGATGCCCTCGATGGCGTCGCCGGCGTTGTAGTAGCGCTTCAGCAGTATGCTGCGCACCTCGGGCTGCTGCTTCCACCACAGCGGGTTGGCCTCCAGGCGCACGGTGCCCGAATCGTTGTACTGGATGTACCAGTAGGGACCGGTGCCCCGGGGCATGTCGTCGTACAGGGATTCATACTGCATCACCGGGAAGTTCATGGCGTACAGCGTCATGATGCTGTTGGTCTTGGCCGTCACGGTCAGCTCGTAGATGTCGCTGGCCTCCATGCCGGCGATGGCCTGCAGCCGCGCGTAGTAGGGGTTCGTGTCCCCTGTCTGCGCCAGCACCTGGTAGGTGCGCACCACATCGTAGGCCGTCAGCTC
Source organism: uncultured Eubacteriales bacterium (assembly GCA_902778045.1). Lineage (GTDB taxonomy): Bacteria > Bacillota > Clostridia > Christensenellales > Aristaeellaceae > UBA2862. Next base: position 5,507 of record CACYWI010000128.1, on the reverse strand, counting down.
ATAGCCGTTGTGAAACTGTATGCCGCTGCGCAGGTTGAAGGTCCAGATCTTGCCGTCCTGCACCCAGTTGTCCGCCAGCATGGGCACCGGCTTCATGTTCTCGTCCAGGTCCACCACGCTTTCGAAAACCAGCTGGTTGATGCTGACCATGCTCCAGTCGTGGGCGGTCACCGGGCTGTAGGTGGCGTAGCCGGGCTCGATATAGCCGATGACGACGTCCGCCGTCTCCATGTTCACGGCGGCGGCCAGCTCGTCATGGGTGGGCAGCTGGGCCTGCAGGCCGCCGCCCAGGTCCGAGGCCAGGTCCTCGGCCCAAGCGCCGCCGCACAGCAGGCACAGCGCCAGGATCCAGGCGCTAATCCTGCGCAGCGTACAATTCGCGATACTTCTCATAATACCTCAACACCCGCTCCACATAGGTGCGGGTCGCGTCGCTGGGAATCGTTTCCAGGGCGATGCCGTCCGGGCTGTATTCCGGGTTGGCCAGCCATTCGTCCACCCGGCCCTGGCCCGCGTGATAGGCGGCCACGGCCTTCCTTGCGTCGCCGCCAAAGCGGCCCATCAGAAAGCCCAGGTACCAGCAGCCGTACTTCACGTTCGTCTCCGGCTGGAACAGGCAGCCCTCTTCATAGACCTCGTCGAACTTTCCGGCGATCCACTCGGCGGTGGAGGGCAGCAGCTGCATCAGCCCCTGGGCGTTCGCCTCGGACACCGCCTCAGGCCGGTAGTCGGATTCCGCCAGGATCACCGCGGCGGCCAGCGCCGGGTCCAGGCCGCTTTCGCCGGCCCGGGCGCGGATCAGCGCCTCGTATTCCATGGGATAGACCCGCACCGTAACCCGCGGCCGCCCGCCCAGCAGCAGCCACAGCCCAAGGCCGCTCAGCGCCAGCGCCAGCACGGCGATGATCGCGACCGTGGCGATGCGCCGCCTGCGCCGCGCCCGCATGCGCGCCCTCCGCCGCTTGCGTGCCTGAGCAGATGATGCCTTCCCCGCGGAGCGTGCATCGGTTTTCTTTTCATTTGTGGTCATGATCGTCAGGCCTTTTCCGCCTTCTTCAGCGCCGCGCGGTACAGCTGCTCCAGCTCGGCGCGGGTCTTTTCGATGGGGCGGTCGGTGTCGATGGCGTGGGTGGCCCGGGCGACGCGCTGGTCGCTGGGCATCTGGCTGTCGATGCGCCTTTCGGCCTCCTCCCGGCTGATGCCGTCCCGGGACACCACCCGGGTAATCTGCATGTCCCGATCCAGGTAGAGCGCCCAGGTCTCGTCGCACAGGGCGTCCATGCCTGTTTCAAACAGCAGCGGCACGTCCAGGATCACGACCTTCGCCCCCGCATCGGCGGCGGCGTCCATGGCCAGCAGCATGTCCCGCTGCACCAGCGGGTGCATGATGCCCTCCAGGGCGCGGCGGGCGGCCTCGTTGGCGAACACCAGCCGGCCCAGCACGGCCCGGTCCAGCGTGCCATCCGGGTGGAAGGCCGCGTCGCCGAACACCCGGCGGATCTCGCCCAGGGCCTCGCCGCCCTCGGCGGTCAGCGCCCGTGAGATCGCGTCCGCGTCCACATGGGCCGCGCCCATGGTTTTCAGGTATTGCGCGGCTTCGGTCTTTCCGCAGCCGATGCCCCCCGTCAGCCCGATCACATAGGGCTTACTTGCAAGCACGCCAATCGCCTCCAATGGATATGTCGGTGCGCAGCGGCACGGACAGCTTCATCACGCCCTCCATGCAGCGGCGCAGCAGTTCGCGCACGCGCTCGGCCTCTTCCTCCGGCGCCTCGACGATCAGCTCGTCGTGCACCTGCAGTATCAGCTTTGCCCTGAAGCCCTCCTCGCGCAACGCCCTGTCCACGGCGATCATCGCCAGCTTGATGATGTCCGCCGCCGTGCCCTGTATCGGGCTGTTCATCGCGCAGCGCTCGCCAAAGGCGCGCACGGCATAGTTGGGGCTGCTGAGCTCCGGCAGGTAGCGCCGCCGGTTCATCAGCGTGGTCACATAGCCCTGGGCGTGGCCACGCTTCACGGCGTCGTCCATATAGGCCTTCACGCCGGGATAGCGCTCGAAATAGCGGTCGATGAATTCCTTGGCCTCGTAGCGGCTGACGCCGATGTTCTTGGCCAGCGTGAATTCGGAGATGCCGTACACGATGCCGAAGTTCACCGCCTTGGAGGCCGAGCGCATCTGGTGCGTGACCATTTCCAGCGGCACGCCGTAGACCTCCGCCGCCGTCCTGGCATGGATGTCCTGATCCATCAGGAAGGCGTTGATCATCGTCTTGTCGCCGGACATGTGGGCCAGCACCCGCAGCTCGATCTGGGAATAATCCGCGTCCACCAGCAGGTACCCGGGCCGCGCCACGAACGCGCCGCGGATGGCCCTGCCCAGCTCGGTGCGCACGGGGATGTTCTGCAGGTTCGGCTCGGCGGAGCTGATGCGCCCCGTGGCCGTGCCCACCGGATCGAACCGGGTGTGTATGCGCCCGCCGGCGTCGCGCATGGGGATCAGCGCGTCGATATAGGTGGATTCCAGCTTCTGGTACTTCCGGTATTCCAGCACCTTGCCGCAGATGGGCCAGTCCTCTGAAAGCTGCTCCAGCACCTCGGCGTTGGTGGAGATCTTCTTCTTCGGCGAGGGGATGCCCAGCTTGCCGAACAGCAGCTCGCCCAGCTGCTTCGGGGAGTTCAGGTTGATCCGCTCTCCCGCCAGCTCCGCGATCTCGTCCGTCAGGCGCTGGATGTGCTTTTTGAATTCCACGCCCAGGCCGCGCAGCACGTCGGCGTCCACCAGGAAGCCCTCGTCCTCCATGCCCCGCAGCACATAGCACAGGGGCAGCTCGATGTCGCGGTACACCCGCTCCAGGTCGTTTTCACGCAGCTGCTCCGCCTGCGCCAGCGCCAGCCTGCGGATGGCCGTTGCGGGATGGCGGTCGTAGCCCTCCACGCCCTCCTGCTCGCACAGCGAACGGGCGTCAAAGCCGGGCCTCTGGGGATTGAGGGCATAGGCGGCCAGCATCACATCCGTGATGTCGCCCCTGATCCGCCGGATATCGACGGGTGCCGACTTCATATCGCACAGCACCACCGGGCAGTCCGCCTCCAGCAGCGGCATGACCGCCGACCATGCCTCCGCGTCCGTGACGCCCGGGGACAGCAGGTCGCCGCCCATGGCCATCGCCAGCCGCGCGGCGTCGGTGGCCACGGTGAACTCCGCCCCCATGTGCACGGACGCCCACTTCGCGGTCCCAGACAGCTGCATGATACGCGCGGCCAGGGCGTCGCGTTCCGCAAAGCGCTCGATCTCCGGCAGCGCCTCCGCCTCTGCGGGGGCGGCGGGCTCGACGGCCAGCTGGGGCGAGACGGCCTTCGCCACCTCCAGAAGCCGCCTGAGGGCCGCGTTCATGCGCAGCTCCCGCAGCCTCGGCGCGGCGGCGGCCAGGTTGCCCAGCCTCCAGGCCTCGGGGTCCGCCTCCACCGGCGCGTTGCGGTCGATCTTCGCCAGGTCATAGCTCATCTCGGCCAGCGCCCTGCCCTCGATCAGCCGCTCCCGCAGCTTGCCCTTTTGCTCGGCTTCCGCCGAATCCAGCACGGCCCGCATGCTGCCGTACTGCTGCACCAGCTTCAGCGCGGTCTTCTCGCCCACCCCGGGCACGCCGGGGATGTTGTCGGAGGTATCGCCCATCAGGCTCTTCACGTCGATCAGCTGCGCCGGCTCCAGACCGTAGGTCTCGCGGATGTATTCCGGCGTGACGCGCACGGTGTCGGTGATGCCCTTCTTCGTATACAATATGGTGGTATGGGGTCCGGACAGCTGGAAGGAATCCCGGTCGCCGGTGACCAGCAGGGCCTCGTCGCCCGCCTGCTCGCAGCGCAGGGAAACCGTGCCCAGTATGTCGTCGGCCTCATAGCCCTCGCACTCCAGGATCGGTATGCCCATTTCGCCGATCAGCTCGCGGATCACCGGGTCCTGGGCGCGCAGCTCGTCCGGCATGGGCTTGCGGGTGGCCTTGTAGCCGTCGAACAGCCTCCACCACCTTCAAAAGCATCATCACAAAGCCGTGCACCGCGTTGGTGGGCGTACCGTCCGGCGCGGTCATCGGCGTTTGCAGCGCGTGAAACGCCCGATACATCAGGCTGTAGCCATCCAGTATAACGATCTTGTCCGCCATGCGGGTTCCTCCCCGTTTGACGCCGAACAATCTCCGGCATTTTATATCAATATATATTATAGCATACCGAAGGGAAAAATACAAATCCTCCGTCCGCCGGCCGGCAAAGGGCCCGATCGTCCGCGGGAATATGAAAGCCATCACTTTCCCCCGCCAGGGAAGCATAGTCTTAACGATGGGATGTTATAATACGTAAAAGATCACATCGGGCGGAGGTGAAGGTTCCATGCGCAGGCTCACCGCAGTGCTGGCCACGGTATTCTTTATAATGGCGGGGCTGGCCGCGTGGTTCTACCTGGGCGGCACGCTGCGGGCGGAGCCCTACATCCGCACCGCGCGGGCGGCGGACTATCCGGAGGCCTTCGGCGCGATCCGCGGCCTGCTGGATTCCGGCTCAGCGCCGCAGATTCTGGGCAGCGAGGCCGTGTCGGAGGACCCCGCCGCCTACACGCTGGTGGACATTTCCGTAACGCTGACAAACCGGGGCCTGTTCCCCGCCGAATGGCTGGACATCAGCGCCACGGCCGCACCGGGAGACATCGCGGTGTATGCCATCACCGGCGAAGGATCGACCATCGCCGCCCGGGACAGCGGCCAGGTGAACCTGAAGCTGATCACCACCGCCCGTGCGGACGCCCTGCGCGACGTGGTGATACAATACTATGTGCACGGCATGAAGCGCGCGATCATCGTCAGATGACGCGCGCCTCTTCTATTTGGGGACATTTTTTGCAAATCACGTGACATATCTCGCCGAATTTGTGCTGTCACATATGCAAAACGAAATAAATGCGTTATAATAACAATAGGTAAAACGCTTTACGTCGATCTTTTCGTCGGCCAGACGGGGGTATCTATATGAAGGCATTCTACGAGACCCGGAACGACAATCTGTTTGTGGGAAGCATGACCCGCTACCCCTTCCCGCTGCACGTTCACGAGGTGGTGGAGCTGATCGTGGTCGAAAGCGGCGAATGCACAGTACACATCGACGGCAGGCCCTATCGCCTGGGGCCGGGAGACGCGGCCATCGCCTTTCCCTTGGTGCCCCACAGCTATGACGACGTTCCCCGCACGATCCGCGGCTTCGCCACCTTCTTCCCGGCGGATACCATCGAGGAATTCTCCAACGTGTTCCACGCGATGCTGCCGGTGGAGCCGGTGCTGCGCGCCAAGGACGTGGACCCGGAGGTCCACATGGCCATCGAACGCCTGCTGGAAACCTCCGAGGACACCTACGCCCCCTCCCGCCTGGCCTATCTGCACCTGTTGCTCTCAAGCCTTCTGCACAAAATGCGCTTTGAGCCCGCCGGCGCGTTCAGCGAGCGGGGCCTGGCCTATCGCGTG
>CACYWI010000127.1 GCA_902778045.1 uncultured Eubacteriales bacterium | reverse complement strand
ACCGGCTTATTCGTCCTTCCAGCTGAACCGGTTGGTGATCACCTGGACGTCGTTGCTGGCCACATGCAGCAGTCCTCCGGATACCGTGGCATGGCGGACCGTGCCGTCCTGCTGGGTGACCCTCGCATCGCCGTCTGCCAGCGCGGCGGCATAGTCGATGTGGTTCGGCAGTATCGCCACATCGCCGCCGGTGGTGCGCACAACGACGCGCTGGGCGTCGTCCTCGTAGAACTTGCCCTCGGGGGTGACAATCGTCAGGTGAATCAGCGCCATGGGTTATTCTCCTTTTTTCGCTTTCTCAACGGCCTCGTCGATGGTGCCGACGAACAGGAACGCGCTCTCCGGCAGGTCGTCGTGCATGCCGTCGATGATCTCGCGGAAGCCGCGGATGGTCTCCTTCAGGGGCACATATCGGCCCTGCATGCCGGTGAACTGCTCGGCCACGTGGAAGGGCTGGCTCAGGAAGCGCTGCACCTTTCTGGCGCGGGCCACGATCAGCTTGTCCTCGTCGGACAGCTCGTCCATGCCCATGATGGCGATGATGTCCTGCAGGTCCTTGTAGCGCTGCAGGATGCTCTGCACCCGGCGGGCCACATCATAGTGGTCGCGGCCCACGATCTCCGGCGTCAGTATGCGGCTGGTGGAATCCAGCGGGTCCACGGCGGGATAGATGCCCAGGGAGGCGATGGAGCGGCTGAGAACCGTGGTGGCGTCCAAGTGGGCAAAGGTGGTGGCCGGGGCCGGGTCCGTCAGGTCGTCCGCGGGCACGTAGACCGCCTGCACCGAGGTGATGGAGCCCTTCTTGGTGGAGGTGATGCGCTCCTGCAGGGCGCCCATCTCGGTGGCCAGCGTGGGCTGATAGCCCACGGCGCTGGGCATGCGGCCCAGCAGGGCCGAAACCTCGGAGCCCGCCTGGGTGAAGCGGAAGATGTTGTCGATGAACAGCAGCACGTCCTGGTTCTCACGGTCGCGGAAGTATTCCGCCATCGTAAGGCCGGAAAGCGCCACGCGCATCCTGGCTCCCGGCGGCTCGTTCATCTGGCCGTAGACCAAGGCGGTCTTGTTGATGACGCCGCTCTCCTGCATCTCGTTGTACAGGTCGTTGCCCTCGCGGGTGCGCTCGCCCACGCCGGAGAACACGGACAGGCCGCCGTGCTGGGTGGCGATGTTGTTGATCAGCTCCATGATGATGACGGTCTTGCCGACGCCGGCGCCGCCGAACAGGCCGATCTTGCCGCCCTTGGCGTAGGGGGCGATCAGGTCAACGACCTTGATGCCCGTTTCCAGGATCTCGGTGGTGCCCTCCTGCTCGTCATAGGCCGGGGCCGGGCGGTGGATGGGCCAGCGCTCGGCGGCCTCGGGGGCGGGCTTATTGTCCACCGGCTCGCCCAGCAGGTTGAACACCCTGCCCAGGCAGCAATCGCCCACGGGCACGGTGATCGGCGCGCCGGTGTTCACAGCCTCGATGCCGCGGCGCAGGCCGTCGGTCGACGACATGGCGATGCAGCGCACCACGTTGTCGCCGATGTGCTGGGCGACCTCGGCGGTCACCTTGCGATCGCCGTTCTGGATTTCGATGGCCGACAGCAGGTTCGGCAGCTCGCCATCCGCGAAGCGGATGTCCAGCACCGGGCCGATGACCTGCACGACGGTTCCGATGTTATGCTTTTCCATGCGCTTATCTCCCTGAATTCATTTGGTTCAATGCTCTGCGCCCGCGACGATCTCCGTCAGCTCCTGGGTGATGGAGCTCTGGCGCGCGCGGTTGTAGCGCAGGCTGAGATCCTCGATCATTTCGCCGGCGTTCTTGGTGGCCGAATCCATGGCCACGCGGCGGGCGGCCTGCTCGCTGGCGAAGGAATCGCAGGCGGCGGCGTAGATCAGCCCGGCCAGGTACTGGGGCAGAAAGCCCTTCAGCAGCGTGTCGGCGTCCGGCTCGCACAGCATCTGGCGGGATGTGCGCTCCGGCGCGTCGTGGGTATCCAGCGGCAGGAGGGGCTTCAGCTTGGTCTTCTGCGTGAGCACCGACACGAAGGAGGTGTAGGCCAGCACGATCTCATCGTACTCCCCCGCGTCATAGGCGTCCAGCACGCGCCGGGCGATCCCGGTGCACTCCTCCAGCGTCAGGCCCTCGACCTTCTCCACCTCGGTGATGATGGGCATGCCCTTGCGGGCGTAATACTCCCGGGCCTTGCGGCCGATGGGGATCACGCAGCAGCTGGCGTCGCGGCTGTCCCACTCGATGCGCTTGAACATGTTGGCGTTGTAGCTGCCCGCCAGGCCGCGGTCGCCCGCCAGCACGATGTAGCAGCGGTGCCTGATCTCCCGGGGGATCACATAGTGGCTCTCCGCGCCGGTGTTGTGCAGCGCGATGTCCCATATGGCCCGGCGGGATACCTTCATGTACGGGCGGCTGGCCTCCATGCGGGCGCGGGCGCCGCGCAGCTTCGAAGAGGCCACCAGCTGCATGGCCTTGGTGATCTGCATCGTGCTTTCAACGCTGCGGATGCGCAGCTTGATGTCCTTCATCGATGCGCCAGCCATGGTATCACTCCTTATCCGAGTGCAGCTTCAGGAAGTCCTGGGTGAAGGACTGAATCGCGGCCTTCAGCTGAGCCTCGGAATCCTTGCTGAGATCGCCGGTATCGCGGATGGCGGCCAGCAGGGATGCGTGCTGGGCGTCCAGGCGCTCGTACAGGCTGTTTTCGTATTCGCTGATCAGCTCCACCGGCACGTCCTTCAGGTAGTCGTGCACCACGGCGTAGAGTATGCACACCTGGTGCTCCACCGTCACGGGGGCGTTGTGATTCTGCTTCAGCACGGCCACAATGCGCTCGCCCTGGCCCAGGCGGGCCTTGGTGTCGGCATCCAGGTCAGAGCCGAACTGGGCGAAGGACTGCAGCTCGCGGTACTGGCTGTACAGCAGCTTCAGCGTGCCGGAGACCTTCTTCATGGCCTTGATCTGGGCGTTGCCGCCCACGCGGCTGACGGAGATGCCGGGGTTCACGGCGGGCATGATGCCCGAGTGGAACAGCTCGGTCTCCAGGAAGATCTGGCCGTCGGTAATGGAGATCACGTTCGTGGGGATGTAGGCGGACACGTCGCCGGCCTGGGTCTCGATGATGGGCAGCGCCGTGATCGAGCCGCCGCCGTACTCCGGGGCCACGCGGGCCGCGCGCTCCAGCAGGCGGCTGTGCAGGTAGAAAACGTCGCCAGGGTACGCCTCGCGTCCCGGCGGGCGGCGGATCAGCAGCGACAGCGCGCGATAGGCCACGGCGTGCTTGGACAGGTCGTCGTAGACGATCAGCACGTCCTTGCCCTGGGCCATGAAGTATTCGCCCATGGCGCAGCCGGAATAGGGCGCGATATACTGCAGGGGCGCCAGCTCCGAAGCCGTGGCGGACACCACGATGGTGTAATCCATGGCCCCGGCGGCGGTCAGCGATTCCACCACCTGCGCGACGGTCGAGCGCTTTTGCCCGATGGCCACGTAGATGCAGATCACGTTCTGGCCCTTCTGGTTGATGATGGTGTCAGTGGCGATGGTGGTCTTGCCGGTCTGGCGGTCGCCGATGATCAGCTCGCGCTGGCCGCGGCCGATGGGGATCATGCTGTCGATGGCCTTGATGCCCGTCTGCAGCGGCACCGAAACGCTCTTACGCTCGATGATGCCCGGCGCGGGAGATTCGATGCGGCGCTCGCCCTCGGCCTTGATGGGGCCCTTGCCGTCGATGGGCTGGCCCAGCGCGTCCACGACGCGGCCGATCATGGCCTCGCCCACGGGCACGGAAACCACCTCGCCCGTGCGCTCAACGGTGTCGCCCTCCTTGATGCCGGCGTCGTCGCCCAGCAAGACCACGGCCACGGAGTTCTCCTCCAGGTTCAGCGCCATGCCGAAGGCCCCGTTGGAGAAGCGCACCAGCTCGTTGGCCATGCAGTTTTCAAGGCCGGACACCCGGGCGATGCCGTCGCCTACCAGTAAAACCGTACCGACGTCGGTTTGTATGATCTGGTTGTCATAATGCTTGATCTGATCCTTGATGATCTTGGATATTTCCTCAGGTCTCAGCTGCATCTGCTTGCCCTCTTTTCCTGTTACAGTCCATGTGCCAGGCTGCGCTTCAGCCTGCCAAGCCTGTCTTGAATCGTGTTGTCATAGCGCCGGCCGTCCATCTCCACGCGCACGCCGCCGATCAGCGACGGGTCCACCGCGCAGAACAACTCCACATTCTTGCCGGAGATCTCGGCAAGCCGCGCGCGCAGGGCCGCGCGGTCGGCGTCGGAGAGCGCCACCGCGCTGGTGACGCGGGCCTCCACGATGCCGTAATCCTCGTTATAGCGGGTGTGGAACCATTCGCAGCACATCAGGAACGCGTCGAAGTGCTCCTTCTGCACCAGCAGCTTCATGAAGTTGACGACGTAGGGGTGCGCCTGGCCGCCGAAGGTCTCCCCAACGATCTGAAGGCGCTTCTCCCGCTCCACGGCGCGCGAGCACAGCAGGCGGATGAAATCCGGCTGCTGCTTCAGCAAATCAGCGATCTGGCCCAGCTCCTTGTGCAGCTGCGGGCGAAGCTCCTCGTCCCGCGCCAGCTCGTACAGGCCCTCGCCGTATTCCCTGGCCAGCCCCGTCACGACGCTTCACCTGCGCTTCGGATGAACTCTTCCACCAGCTCGCGGTGGTCCTCGGCGTTGATCTCACGCTCCACCATGCGGCCGGCGATATCCGCCGCCATGCCGGAGATCTCGCCCATCAGCTCGGAATAGGCCTTGCGCTTCTCCTGCTCGATCTCGCTCTCCGCCTTCTGCTTCAGGTGGGCGGCCTCGGCCTGGGCCTCCTTCACGATGGCGTCGCCCCGGTTCTGGGCGGTATCCACCGCGTTGCGCACCAGCCGGTCTGCCTCGTCGCGGGCGCTGGACATGCGCTCGGTATATTCTTCCTTCAGCTGCGCGGCCTCGTCGCGCTCCTTGCCGGCGGCGTCATAGATGCCGTCGATCTCCTTCTGGCGCGCGTCCAGCACGGCCATCACGCGCTTCCAGAGGAACTTCTTCACCAGCAGGAACAGTATCAGCAGGTTACAGATCTGGAAGATGATTGTCCAGGCATCTATCGAGATAAACTCCAACGTTTTCACTTTGCTTCCTCCCGGAAAGATTACAACTTGCCGATGAAAGGATTGGCGAACATCAGAAGCAGGGCCACGATAAAGCCGTAGATACCGGTGGTCTCGGCGACGGCGCAGCCCAGCAGCATGGTAGACTGAACGGTGCCCTTGCACTCGGGCTGGCGCCCGATGGCTTCGCAGGCCTTGCCGACCGCGTAGCCTTCGCCGATGCCGGGGCCGATACCGGCGATCATGGCCAGGCCGGCGCCGATTGCGGAAGAACCCATGACGATTGCTTTGGTCCACAGTTGCTCATTCATAGAAATAACCTCCCAAGATCATGATACTTGATGCTATGTTCATTCCTCCGCAGCCGAGCTGATGTTCATCATCATCAGCATGCAGAAGATAAACGCCTGGAGCAGACTGGAAAAGATGTCGAAGTAGATCGAGAATATCGCCGGGATGCCGACCTGGAACAGCGGGATCGGGCCGAAGATCTGGCCCAGCACGCCGGGCAGCTTCGAGAAGATCGCGAAGGACAGGTTGGCCAGCGCCCAGCGCAGCAGGCCCATGATCACCGTGCCCGAGGCGATGTTGCCGAAGTGACGGAAGGCCATGGACATGGGCGTGGCGATTTCGGAGATGATGTTGAAGGGCAGCAGCACCGGTATGGGCTGGAAGTAGCCCTTGATGTAGCCCAGCGGGCCGCCGGCGCGGAACTTGTTGTAGGTGATGAGGGCGAACACCAGCAGCGCCCAGCCCAGCAGCGTGTTCAGGTCGGAGGTGGGCGCG
>CACYWI010000126.1 GCA_902778045.1 uncultured Eubacteriales bacterium | reverse complement strand
GGCCGGGCGATCAACCTGCTGCCGGTGCTGATGACGGGCATCAACATCGTGTCCGGGGCCATCTACACCAAGGGCATGCCGCTGCGCAGCAAGCTGCAGCTGTACGGCATGGCGCTGGTGTTCCTGTTCTTCCTGTACGATTCCCCCTCCGGGCTGGTGTTCTACTGGACGCTGAACAACCTGTTCTCGCTGGTAAAGAACCTGTTCACCAGGCTGCGCGACCCGAAGAAGGCCATCGCGCGGCTGTGCAGCCTGGCGGGCATAGGGCTGCTTGCGCTGGTCGTGCTCCGGCATGCCCGGGTGGGCCTGTCCCGGCGGGCGCTGCTGCTGATGGCGGCTCTGGGCCTGCAGCTGCCCCTTGCGCTGTATCACCGGGGCAAGAAGCGCCCCGCCGCCGTGGTTCCGGAGACGCGGGGCGACCGGCTGGTGTTCTACGCGGGCTGCGCGTTCCTGACGCTGCTGCTGGGGGCGCTGATCCCGCTGGGGGTCATCAAGTCCTCGCCCACGGAATTCATCGATATCACCCACTACAGCTCGTCGCTGAACTATGTGCTCTCCGCGCTGCTGACCGCCGCGGGCACGTTCCTGGTGTGGTTCTCGATATTCTACCACCTGTCCGGCGCGAAGGTCCGGCGGGCGTTCAGCTACCTGGTGGCCGCGGCCAGCGCCGTGGCGGTGCTGGATTACACTGGCTTCGGCGGCCAGTACGGCACGATGACCTCGGAGCTGCAATACGATTCCCGGATGAACATCGCGAAAAGCCGGATGGCCTTCAACCTGCTGGCCGTGCTGGCAGTGATGGGCCTGGTGTACCTGATCTGGAAAAAGCGCCAGCAGCTGATCCGCATCGTCGGCATCGCGGCCTGCGTGGCGGTGCTGGGCCTGTCCGTTTCCGACGCCGCCTTCGTGGAGGGCCAGAACCGGGAGCTGCTGAAGACGGTGGACGTGACCGCCGACCGGGGCGACGTTCGGTTCCCGCTGGATACCCGGGGCAGGAACGTGGTGGTCATCATGCTGGACCGCGGGCTCAGCTGCTTCATCCCGTACATCTTCCAGGAAAAGCCCGAGCTGAAGCAGCGCTTTGCCGGCTTTACCTACTACCCCAACACGCTGTCCTACGGCACGGCCACCAACGTCGGCGCGCCGGCGCTGTTCGGCGGCTACGAGTACACCCCCCAGGAGATCGATCGCCGCTCGGATGAGCCGCTGCGGGACAAGCACGACGAGGCGCTTAAGGTGATGCCCGCGCTGTTCTACGAAAACGGCTATGACGTCACGGTGTGCGACCCGCCCTACGCGGGCTACGGAAACGTGCCGGACCTGTCCATATTCGACGCCTGGCCCGGCATGAACACCTATATCACCATGACGGCCAGGGCCATCGACGACGATGCGATGCGCGACAGCAACGAAGCGCTGCGGCACCGGAACTTCTTCTGCTACAGCGTGTTCCGCGCCGCGCCGCTGGCGCTGCACCGCACGCTGTACGACGGCGGGCAGTACAACGAGATGGACGCCGCCTGGACCCAGGTGCTGAACGGCCTGTCCAGGGCCCGGGGCGTCAACTATGGCTTTATGAAGAGCTACAGCGTGCTTTCCCGCCTGCCGGAGTACGCCGAGATCCGCAGCGAGGGCCGGAACACCTTCATGATGATCGACAACGAGACCACCCACGCCCCGATGCTGCTGGCCGAGCCCGGCTACACCCCCGACGCCGTGATCGACAACACGGCCTTCGACGCAGCGCACGCCGTGCGCTGCGACGCCGACGGCCACGAGCTGCGCATGACCACCGAGCGCCAGGTGCGGCACTACCATATCAACATGGCCGCCATGCTGAAGCTGGCCGACTGGTTCGACGACATGCGGGCCAAGGACGTGTACGACAACACCCGCATCATACTGGTGGCCGACCACGGCACTGGCCTGTCGCTGTTCGACAGGAGCATGAGCCCCGGCGAGGATTTACTGGCCTTCAACCCGCTGCTGATGGTCAAGGATTTCAACGCCGACGCGTTCACCGTAGACGACCGCTTCATGACCAATGCCGACACCCCGCTGCTGGCGCTGGACGGCCTGGTGGAGCACCCGGTGAACCCCTTCACCGGCAAGCCGTTGACCGACGACAAGAAGCATGAGCCGGAGCAGCTGGTCGCCCACGTGATCGACTTCAAGCCCTTCACCAACAACGGCAACACCTTCAAGACCCTGCACTGGTACGCCAACAAAAACGACCCCCTCAACCTGGACGCCTGGCGGCGGGTCGAAGGGGATCCGGAATAACAGTTGCCGTCTATAAGATGAGGGGGCCGTGAAGGAACGCATCATTATACAACGAACGACCAATGTAGGGGCGGCGCCGCGCCTCCCGCCGGGTACGACGAATCGCGAATGCCCGAACGAGGACGACCTCATCCGTCACGACTTCGTCGTGCCACCTTCCCCAGAGGGGAAGGCAACGGCGCCCCTGCATGTGCGTGGATTGTATAACTGTATTCGTTCTTTCACAGCCCCCTCATTTTTCATTTCATATCATGCTTCCCAGCTCGCATACGGTCCCGGCAGCGCCATGTCGCCCCGGGGCTTTCCGTTGATGTCCGCGGGGCTTTCGGGCAGGGCCGCGACGGGGGCCACGTTCCCCGGTTCGCGAATCAGCGCCAGCCTCCGCAACTGGTCTGGCAGGCCCCTTGGCGCGTCGGCGCTCACGCGGATATGCGCTGCGCCGTCCTCCCCCACGTCGATGTCGAACCAGCCGTTCTGGCCGGTCAGGTCGAAGCCGCAGAACTCCTGCCAGGCGGGCAGGTTCAGGCAGACCTCCGGCTCCGGGTACATCACCCTCAGGTAGCCGCCCTTCATCCGCACATACAGGTTGCCCTCGGCGCGGTTGTCCATCGTGGGGAACACGATGGCGGCCTCGCCGCAGTCGTAAAAGATGTTGTTCTCCACCCGCGCCCGGCGCGAGGTGCCGCCCCGGTCCGAGCCTCCCATGCGGAAGGGCACGGGCTTGGCGTAGTAGCCGCTGTGGCGGCACCTGCCGATCAGGTTGTGCACGATCACAAGCCGGTCGGTGCCCTCGGCATACACGCCGTAGCCGTTCACGGCCTCCGTCTCCCGCAGCTTGTACCAGCCGGATGAGCCGGGCTCCACGGGCACCTTCGCGGGATCGAAGCGCCCGGGCACGTTCCAGATCACGTTGTTGTCGATCACGTTCACGCCGTCGCGGGTGCACTCGATGAATATGGCCTCCCGCTGCTCGATGCCATCCAGGAACAGGTTGCCGGTGATGCGGTTGTTCTCGTTGCCGCAGTCCAGCCACAGGTGGTCGGCCCGCAGGGTGTCACGGAAAACGTTGCGTCGGATCAGGGCGTTGACGCTGTTGTGCAGCTTGATCGCGCCGGCCTCCCAGGAAAGCTCCATCCTCTGCCAGCCGGTGCCCCGGATCAGGTTGTCCTCGATCAGCATGCGCTGGGCGAACAGGCCCGCGATGCCGCAGACGCCGCAATCCAGTATTTTGCACCTTCTGACCACGCTGAAGCCGATCTGCTGGCCCTCGATGATCTCGTGGTGCCAGCACTCGTTGCCCACGTCGATGCCCACGGCGTTGGACCAATCCACCGTGCAGTCCTCGATGATCCAGTGGTGCCCCCGGTAGCAGGAGATCGCGCCGCGCTGGGGCACCGGCGCGCCGGTGGCCGCGTGGCGGCAGGTGAAGCCGCTGACGCGGATGTAGGACAGGAACGGCGCCTCCGGCGCGAAGCACTGCTCGCGCACGGTCAGCTCGATCAGGTGGTCCGCCGGATCCTCGTCCCCCGGCAGGCGGAAGTGCACCACCTGGCCGTTGTGCTCCACCCAGTAGGCGCCCTCCTCGGCGGCCAGCTGGTTGTACAGCGCCACCTGCTTCAGCGGCCTGCCGTCGCAGAACACGCAGCCCCGCCGGTTCAGGTAGGGCGTCATGTCCGTCTTGTCGTACTCGATGAACAGCCGGTCGTGGAGTATGTTCACCGCGCAGAACGGGTTGTAGCCCCGGAACACATCGGGATCGAGGGCGTGGCGCCAGATGCGCACGTCGGATACGTCCCGCTCCACATCCGGGCGGGCCTGCATCCGCCAGCCGGTGCTGGGGGCAAAGTCGGTGACCGGCTCCGAGGCGCTGATCACCACGGGGCCGTCGCCATAGGCTTCATAGGCGATCATGCGCTCCGGCCCCTCGCCGCCCATGGCGGGCTTCACGCATTCCCGGTACAGGCCGGCATGCACGCGCACGCGGGTGCCAGGCGTGGCCAGCCGCGCAGCGGCGCCGATGGTCTTCAGCGGCGCGGCAGCGGTGCCGTCGTTGCCGTCGCTGGCGTTGGGCGCGCCGCCGTCCACGATCAGCTCCCGGTCGTAGCGGCAGGGCGTCTCCCAGAATTCAAACAGAGTGCCGTCCGGCAGCCGCGCGGACGTATCGTCGATCCGGTTCACAGGCTTGATCCCTCCTTGCTGTTATGGAAAGGGGCGCTTCGGATCGAAGCGCCCCTTGATGGTGGTCATAATGGCTTATTCAGTCACAGCCAGCTTTGCGTCCACCTCGGGCTGATAGGTCTCGCAGTCAAAGGCGTACAGCTGCTCATAGCCGAAGCCGTTCAGCTGCTCGGTCATCTCGTCCCACATGGCCTCGAACTCTTCGTCGGTCTCGCAGAAGATCAGGTTCCAGGTGTAGCTGCACAGCTGGGTGTTCACGTCCACGCGCAGGGCGGCGATGTCGTTGTCGTCGGCACGGGGGGTGAAGTCCACGCTGGGGCTGGCAATCAGCTGGTTATGCTTCTTCATGTAGTCCACGGAATCCTCGGCGCCGAAGGTCTCCTGCCATTCCTTCTTCATCTCGGTCATGGTCATGTCCTTGTAGGACTGCCAGTACTTCTGGGCGAAGCGCTCACCGGTGATGTCGTTCACGCACAGGGCGGAAACGATCCACTGGTTGATCTGGTTGTTGCCGTCGTTGTAGCCGCCCTCGCCATACTCCTCGGGCACGGGCAGGTTGTCCATCAGAGCGTTGTCCTTGTAGGGCACGAACTTGCCGTCGTCGCCGACGATGTAGTTCAGGCCCTCGATGCCGCAGTGCTGGAAGGTGGCGCCTTCGGGGCTGGCGTACCAGTCCAGGAACTCCATGATGCGGTCGTACTTCTCGCCCTCGACCTGGGAGCCCACGCCGAACATGCGGTCAGAGCCGAAGTAGCGGTCGGCGTCGGCGTAGAAGTTCATGTCCTCCACGGGGATGAAGATGAAGCCGGTGCCGGCGTTCAGGCGATCCACGCTGTTCCAGAAGCCGGTCTGCCAGCTGTACCACATCAAATCGGCACGGCCGGTGGACAGCTTGTTGGCCACGTCGTCCCAGGGCTGCTCGCCGGACTCGGGATCGACGATGCCCATCTGATAGGCCTTGTTCAGGAACTTGGTGATCTTGTAGTAGGCGGCGTCGCGGTCATAGACCGTGGTGAAGGTGTTGTCGGGCTTCAGGATCGCGCTCTGCTTCAGCTTCTCGCCGTACCAGGTGGTCAGCTGCACGACGTTCGCGATGCCGATCATGTTGTCGTTGCCGTCCCAGTCACGCCACAGGGTGAAGGGATAGGCGGGGTCGCCATCCTCATTGGTGGGATGGATGTCGTGGATCGCCTTCAGGCAGTCCAGCAGGTCGTCCAGGTTCTTCAGCTCGGGACGGCCGACCGCGGTGTACAGATCCCAGCGGATCATCGGGGAGGAGTAGATCACGTCGTCGGTGATGGACGTGGGAGAGGTATCGGTCATCTCGGAGGGGATGCCGTAGTACACGCCGTCCTCGCCGGTCAGGCCCTTGTTATAGGCGTCGATCTGAGTCTTGAACTTCATGATGTTCGCGCACTCGGGCAACTTGTCGCTGATATCGCGGACCAGGCCGGCCTCCAGCAGGTCGGACATGTCCTTCTTGTCGACGACGATCAGATCGCCCAGGTTGCCGGTCTGGGCGCGGGTGGCGAACACCTCGTTGCCCACGACCTGGGGCGCGATGATGTTCAG
>CACYWI010000125.1 GCA_902778045.1 uncultured Eubacteriales bacterium | reverse complement strand
CTCGATGGGGCAGATGCGGCTGTAGTGGCTGTAGTGCACGTCGCGCACGGCGAAGCTGGCGCGCTCGCGGTTCAGGCCGCCGGGGCCCAGGGCCGACAGACGGCGCTTGTGGGTCAGCTCGGCCAGCGGGTTGGGCTGGTCCATGAACTGGGACAGCTGGGAGCTTCCGAAGAACTCCTTGATGGCGGCGGACACGGGCCGGATGTTGATCAGGTCCTGCGGGCGCACCTTGTCGATGTCCTGAATGGCCATGCGCTCCTTGACCACGCGCTCCAGGCGGGACATGCCCACGCGGATCTGGTTTTGCAACAGCTCGCCCACGCTGCGCAGGCGGCGGTTGCCCAGGTGGTCGATGTCGTCCACCTCGCCGATGCCGTGGAACAGGCCGAACTGGTAGGAGACGGAGGCGATGATATCGTCCACCAGCACGTGCTTGGGCATCAGGTCCTTCGCGGCCTCCTTCAGGGCCTGGTTCAGGGGCGCGCCATCCTCCTTCACGCGCTCCAGCACGCGCACCAGGGTGGGCACGTGCACGCGCTCGGAGAAGCGGACCTCGTTCTCATCGTACTGCTTCAGCAGCTCCGGGTCGTAGCCCTGCATGAAGGGCTCGAAGAAGGCAAAGTTGTTGCCGATGATGTTCAGCTCGCTCTCGCTGGTGCGGATGCGGACCATGTTCACGCCGGCGTTCTGGATGGCCTCGGCCACCTCGCGGGAGATCGCCTCGCCGGCAGGCGCGATGACCTCGCCGGTATAGGGATGCACCACGTCCTCCACGGGCGTCTGGTTCACGATGCGCAGCGCCAGCGCAAGCTTCTTGTTGTATTTGTACCGGCCGACGTGGGCCAGGTCATAGCGCTTGGGATCGAAGAACAGGGAATTGATCAGGTTGGTGGCGGAATCCACCGACGGCGGCTCGCCCGGGCGCAGCTTGTTGTAGATCTCGATCAGCGCCTGATCCTTGCGGGACTTGTAGCGCAGCTCGCCCTTGTCGTTGACGGAGGGGGCGTCGCGGGTGATGGTGGCGGTGACGCGCTCGTCCTCGCCGAACAGGCGGGTGATCTCCTCGTCGGATTCCACGCCCATGGCGCGCAGCAGCACCGTGACCGGCAGCTTGCGGGCCCGGTCGATGCGTGCGAACACCACGCCGTTGGCATCGGTTTCATACTCGATCCACGCGCCGCGGTTGGGAATCATCTGGGCGGAGAACAGGAACGCGCCCGTCTTGTCGATGGCCTTGGAATAGTACACGCCGGGGGAACGCACCAGCTGCGACACGATCACGCGCTCGGCGCCGTTGATGATGAAGGTGCCGTGCTCGGTCATCAGCGGGAAATCGCCCATGAACACCTCGGACTCCTTGATCTCATGGGTATCCCGGTTGGTCAGGCGCACCGTGACCTTCAGCGGCGCGGCATAGGTGGTGTCGCGCTCCTTGCACTTGTCCACGGTGTACTTCGGCTTGTCGTCCAGCGAATAATCCGTGAATTCCAGGATCAGGCTTTCGCTGTAGTCGGTGATCGGCGAAACATCCGCCAATACCTCGCGAAGGCCTTCCTTCAAAAAGTGTTCGTAGGATTTCTTCTGAACCTCGATCAGATCAGGTACTGCCAGCGCCTCTTCAATGCGCGCAAAGCACATGCGCGTGCGTTTGCCCATTTGCATCGGATGAGCCATACCCTTAATCACCCCTATCTTCGTCGTCATACCGCGCGTCTTTCAGGCCCGCGGGGCACCGCCTTCGACCCCGGCGCACCGTTTGTTCATTTTAGGTTAAATGTGGAATTTCCTGTGAATTTTCGGTTCACTTTCAAATTCGCGCCTTCCCCAAAATGCCCGTGTAACCGGCGTTTTGGCCGTGCAAGCGGCTTTTCGTCCATACTAACGCAATATAAGACTATATCATAATCATTTTTGAATGTCAAGCCCGATTCGGCGGTGATTTATCCGCTTTTTCTCCGAAAACCCGGAAAAACCCGAAAATTTAACGCGTTTCCCCGCCATTCAGCCGCCAGCTTTATGGTAGGCAAACAAAAGCTGATGCGAATCGCAGATTTGCATTTCGCATCAGCTTTTGCAGGAATCATTTCATTTTTGCAGCCGCAGCGGCAGCTCCAGCCGGTTGGCCTCCAGCAGCGCCCTGTCCCGCAGCACCGCGTCCGCGGAGCCGTCGGCCACGACGCGGCCAGCGTTCATCAGGATCACCCGGTCGCAGGTGTCCAGGATCATGTCCAGGTCGTGGGAGGCGATCAGCCGCGTCTGGTCCAGGTGGCGGATGATATCGATCACCAGCCGCCGGTTGAAGGGGTCCAGGGCCGACGTGGGCTCGTCCATCAGTATGGCCTCGGGCCGCATGGCCAGGATCGTGGCGATGGCCGCCATCCGCTTTTCGCCGCCGGAGATGCGGTGGTTGTGCCGGTGCTTCAGGTCCTGCAGCCCCAGCCGGGCCAGCGCCTCGTCCACCCGGGCCTCCGCCTCCGGGCGGGAAAGGCCGTAATTCAGCGGTCCGAACAGCATGTCCTCGTACACCGTGGGCATGAACATCTGGTCATCAGAATTCTGCAGCACCAGGCCCAGCTTCCGTCGCACCTGGGCGAGGGTCCCCTTCCCTACGGCCACGCCGTCCACACGGATGTCGCCCTCGGCCCCGATCAGGCCCAGCAGCGCCTTCATCAGCGTGGACTTGCCCGCGCCGTTGCCGCCGATCAGGCCCACGGCCTCGCCCCTGCCGATGTGAAACGTCACGTCCTTCAACGCGGCATGCTCCCCGTCGTAGCTGAAGCGCAGGTTTTCGCAGTCGATCATGTCCGTCACCCCATCACCGCGCCGCCCAGCAGCGCCGCCACGTCAACGAGCCGCAGGAGGACGCACGCCCCCAGGCCCAGCATCAGCCACGCGGCGTCCGCCGCCCCAAAGGGCCACGCGCCGGCATAGTAGAATTCGCCGTGAAAGCCCCGCAGCTGCATGCTGGCGAACAGCTCCCCGGCCCTGTCCATGCTGCGCAGCAGCAGCTGGCCCAGGAACGAGCCCCAGGCCGAATGGTGGATGCCCCTCTGCCCCGGCGCGCGCAGGCGATAGGCGTCGGTCATCACCGCCAGCTCGCCGGTCATCACGCCCACATAGCGGTAGGTGAGCAGCAGCAGCGTCACCAGCATGCCCGGCACACGCAGCATGCGCAGCGCGGCGCACAGCGCGTCGATGCCGGTGGTGGCGATCAGCAGGAACGAGGCCATCAGGCACAGCACGCCCTTGAGCATCAGCGTGAGCATCGATATCACGCCCCCGGACACCCCCACGCCCCCGACGGCCAGCATCGGCGCGCGATCAAAGAACGGGTTGAACAGCCCCACGGCCATCACCAGCGGCAGCACCACACGCAGCTTGCGGAAGCAGACGGTCACCGGGATGCCGCTCAGCGAAAACAGCAGCGCCGGATACAGCGCCATCACCAGCACGCCGCTGAGGGCGTACTTGCCGAAGGACACCACCGCCGCGATGTAGCCCAGCGTCACCAGCAGCTTCGCCAGCGGGTGCAGCCGATGGATCGGGGAATCCTGGGCGGCGAGATCGTCCATCTGGTTGAGCTCGCCCAGGGCCCTGTGCATATCGGCCATGATCCCCGCCTCCCTGTATTTGAGAGTGGAAAGTGGAAATACCGTCAGCCCGGGAACGGCATGGCATCACAGCAACGCAGCCATCCCGCGTGTGGCCGATCAAAGCCCCGCTCTCCACCTTCGACTCTCAGCGTTTACTTTGCCGTCTTTCGCCTGCGGAAGAAGCCCCCCACCGCGCAGATCAGCACCGCCACGCCGGCCACCATCGCGGAGCCCACCAGGCCGGATACCGTGGTGCCCGCGGCGCTGTCGCTGCCCGCGAAGCCATAATCCGGCAAGAAGGAGGTCGCCTCCTGCACGCTGCCCGCCGCGTCGGCCAGGCCGCTCTGCACGCCGAAGCGTTCCTCGTCCAGGCCCATGTTTTCGCCATAGCCCGCGTCGGCGTTGCCGAACAGCGCCCACTCCAGCCCGTCGGGGTTGGAGCTGGCCAGCAACGACAGCCCGCCGCCCACCAGCGCGGCCACCACGGCCAGTATGATCACCACCGATTTCAGCGAGCGCCGCGCGCCTGCGCCGTCGGCGGCGGCGTCCACATCCTGCAGCAGCTCCGGCCGGGATTCATACACGAACACCAGCACCGCCGCCGTCACGAGGCCCTCCACCAGGCCGATGGCAAGATGGATCGGCTGCATCAGCGCCACGAACGCGCCGAAGGGCAGCTCGGTGATGCCGGAAAGGCTGGTCTCCAGAACCACGGAGAAGGCGCCCAGCTGCAGCGTGACCACGCAGCCCAGCACGCTGGCGAGTATGATCTTCGCCCGCCGCGCCGCCTTGGGGCCCTGCCCCGAGAACCAGCCGCCGTTCATGACGGGCCGCCAGATCAGATAATAGCCCACGAAGCAGCCGTAGAAGGCCATGTTCCATATGTTCGCCCCCAGCGCCATCAGCCCGCCGTCGGCAAAGAACAGGCACTGTATCGCCAGGATCACGATCATGGACAAAAAGCCCGCCTGGGGCCCCAGCAGCGCGGACAGCAGCATGCCGCCGCACATGTGGCCCGAGGAGCCGGTGCCGGGGATGGTGTAGTTGATCATCTGCCCGGCGAATACCAGCGCCGCCGTCACCGCCATGGTAGGCAGCTTGCGGGGGTTGTCATCCTTCTTCAGCTGATGGATCGAAAGGCCCGCCGCGGCGCCAGAGGCGACGTACATCGTCGCGGCCACGGCCGGGGCCAGCAGGGCGTCTGCCATATGCATAGTTCAGCACTCCTTTATCGCGTTAGTTTGATACTGTTCATTATAAACGCGAAAAGAAGCGCCGTGAAGCCCCCGGGGGGGATGTTTTTTCATGGAAATTGGAAATGCGTGTCGCCGCCTTCCGCACGGCAGATGGGTTCCAGGTTCCTAAGATAAATCAGAAAATGCGCTTCAGGTATTTTGGAAACACGCCCTAATGCCGGCGGACGACGACCTCATCCGTCATTTGCTTCGCAAATGCCACCTTCCCCAAAGGGGAAGGCCAAGAAACGCGGCAGCGCTATTCCTGTTCCCTGTCCCCTCCCTCAGGCGCTCGGAAATCGCCCCTACGTTCTTTTCCCGCTCCCCTCGCCTCCGCCAGCACCTGCTTCAGCGCGTGCTCCCGGTCCATGCCCGAAAAGTGCAGCTGGCGGGCGCGGGCCAGGTATTGGGAGAAGTCCGGCCCCGGCTTCAGGCCGGCGGCGATCAGGTCCGCGCCGGTGACCATGGGGCGGGTCATCACCTGGCGGTAGTCCTCCAGGCGCTGGAACAGGAAGGCCTCGTTGGCCTCGTCGTAGGCCTCGCCGTCCTTGCCGCTGGCGTCCGCCCGGGACAGCAGGATCAGGTCCTCCGGGCACAGGCTGAGGTCGAACAACTGGCGGGTCTTTTTCTTCTTGGAGCGGCACCGGGCCAGCATGTTGGGCCGCATGTGCAGCCACATCATGTTCTTCGCGTATTCGATCAGCTTCGTCTGGCCGGTGAGCCGGCGCAGCTGCCTTTCGCACAGCGGCAGTCCCTGCACCTCGTGGCCGTAGGAGTTGATCTTCCCATCCGGCTGTACGGTGGTGGCCACCACCTTGCCCAGGTCGTGGGTCAGCGCCGAGAGCATGAAGCCCAGCGGCCACCGGGCGCGGTCCCGCAGCCCGGCGGCGCAGTCCACCACCCGCATGGTGTGCTCGAACACGTCCCCCTCCGGGTGATAGACGGGGTTCTGGGGAACGCCGACGCAGGCCGCGACCTCCGGGAAGTATTCCTTCAAGTGGTCCATCGCGGCAAGCGCCCGGAAGAACACCGAGGGCTTCGGGGCCTTTAAAAGCGCCTTTGAAAGCTCCTCCAGCACCCGCTCCACCGCGACGCGCACAGCGCCATGGTCTCCGGGGCGATCTCCGCCTGCAGCCGGGCGGCGAACTGGGCGGCGCGGAACACCCGCAGCGCGTCCTCGGGAAAGGTCTTGTCGTTCACATGGCGGATGACGCGGTTCTCCAGGTCAGCCTGCCCGCCCCACAGATCCACCAGCTCGCCGGTGAGCGCGTCCCGCATCATGGCGTTGATGGTAAAGTCCCGGCGCATGCTGGCGGCCTCGAAGGACAGGTCCGGGTCCACGGCCACGTCGAAGTCGGTGTGCCTGTCGCCGGTGCGCCTTTCCCTGCGCGGCATGGCCACGTCGATGTTCGAATGGGCCAGCCCGAACACGCCGAAGGAGGCCCCCTTCTCGATCACCTGGCCCAGCTCCGACAGCAGCGCGCGCAGGGCCTGCGGCGCCATGCCGTAGACCTCAATGTCGATATCCTTGCACCGGACGCCCATCAGGCCGTCGCGCACCACGCCGCCCACCAGCATCCAGGGCCATGTCCTGCTCAAATGTGTTCACAAGCATCACCACAGGCATTATAGCACCTTGCGCGAGGAATGGCAACGGGGCCCCCGAACCCTCGGGAGCCCCGTTGCCCTGCCTGGCAGGCGTTATTTAACCGTGATCTTCAGCGTGCCCGTCTTGCCACCGCACTTGACGGTGACCTTGGCCGTGCCCTTCTTCAGGGCCTCCCATTCGTCCCACGCGTCGCAGGCGAAAACCTTGGTATTGTCGCTGGACAGGGTGAAGGGATAGACCACGTTGGCCGGCGTCATCACCACGCGCTGGCCGCCGGGCAGCAGGCTGCCGTCGTCCTTCTTCAACGTGACGGATTTCTTCGTGAAGGCCACCTTCGTGGGCTTGGCATACTTGCGCAGCACCTTCTTGCCGTTCATCAGCTTTGTCTTGATGTCGAACGCCGACATATTGTTGGCCCAGCCATACAGGGCATACTTCTTCGTCGCGCTCCACAGCTCGTTCTTGACGGTCTTCTTCAGCTCCGTACAGCCGCCGAGGTCCAGGCTGGTCAGCTTGTTGTTGATGCACGACAGCATGATCAGCTTCTTCTTCGTGCCCAGCTTCAGGCTGGTCAGCTTGTTGTTGTCGCAGCTCAGCTCCGCCAGCTTCGTGTTCTTGCGCACATCCAGCTTCTTCAGCTTGTTGTTATCGCAATACAGGGAGGTCAGCGCCGTGAAGTGCTCGATGCCCGTCAAATCGGCGATGCCCTTGTTGCTGACGTCGATACTGGTGGCCGCCTTGATCTCCTTCGCGGACAGCTTCTTGTCCTTGTTGGTATCGAGCTCGGCCTTCACATATTTGCGGAAGGCGGAATCCGGGAAGCTCGTCGAGTTGATCTTGACCGATGTACTCGCCGCCATCGCGCCCATCGCGCCCAGGGCCAGCAGCAGCGCCAGCACCAGCGCCAGACAGCGTTTGACCTGTTTCATGACATCCACTCTCCTTCAAATCCTTGATCTGTGTAACCATTCTATCACGCACCCTATATTATGTCAACATGGGCCGTTCCAGCTTCCTTACATTAAATTTGCCTCAACTGAATGAAACGCCGGGAAAATATGCTATAATGGTAGCTGTATAACCATTTGACCACATCAAGGAGGTTTCCCTTTCATGGACGACCCGTTCGGTCCGAGTATCATCATCGCAATCGCGCTGGCGCTGGCCGCCGTGGTGCGCATGGCCGAGGCCGCCGTGCCCTTCCTGGACGAGGGCGAGCTGAACCGCAAGGCCGAGGACGGCGACGCCAAGGCGAAGCGGGCGCTGCGCCTTGTACAGAGGGCGGAGAAGCCCTTCGGGGAATTCCGCATGGCATGGACGTGCCTGCTGCTGATCGCCGCTTCCGTATCCGCCGTTTGGGCGGTGAACCGCTTCTGCCGGGGCGAGACCCCCGCGCCGGCGGCGGCCGTGCTGGCCTGCGCGCTGCTGGCCTTCAGCCTGGTGGCGCTGATCTTCTTCGGCGTGATGCCCGGGCACATCGCCGCCCACTGGCGGGAGAAGCTGTTTGATCATATCGCCGCCGCCTGCGAATGGACGCTGATCGCCCTGTCCCCCGTCACCCGGCTGTCCATGGCCGTGGGGGCGCTGCTGCTGAAGCCCTTCCACATCAAGCCCGCCGACGCCGGCGACGCCGTGACCGAGGAGGACATCATGCAGATGGTGGACATCGGCGAGGAGAAGGGCGCCATCGAGGCCGACGAGCGGGAGATGATCGAGAACATCTTCGAGTTCAACAACATGGACGCCGGCGATTGCATGATCCACCGCAAGGACATCACCGCCATCGACATCCGCTCCACCGACGAGGAGATCCTGGAGACCATCACCGAAAGCGGCCTGTCCCGCTTCCCGGTATATGAAAACAGCATCGACAACGTGCTGGGCATACTGACCACCCGCGACTGGCTGATCAGCCAGGTGAAGGGCCAGCACGCGCCGCTGCGCAAGCTGATCCGCCCGGCCCACTTCGTGCCGGAATCGGTGCGCACCGACGTGCTGTTCCAGGAGATGCAGTCCCGCAAGCAGCACATGGCCATCGTGGTGGACGAATACGGCGGCACCAGCGGTCTGATCACGCTGGAGGACCTGCTGGAGGAGATCGTGGGCAACATCTACGACGAATTCGACCCCAAGGAGGAGCCGGAGATCACCCAGCTTTCCGAGGGCCGCTGGCGCGTTTCCGGCTCGGCGGAGCTGGAGACCGTGGCTGAGGCCCTGGACATCGAGCTGCCCACCGACGAGGAATACGACACCCTGGGCGGCCTGATCTTCAGCCGGCTGACCGAGATCCCCGCCGACGGCGAGCGCCCGGTGGTGGAATGCTTCGGCCTGCGCATCAGCGTGGAGGAGATCGCCGAGCGCCGCGTGGAATGGGCGATCATCGAAAAGCTGGAGGAAAAGAGCGAAGACAGCGAAGCGGACGATGATTAGAGTGTGTTTCTAAATGCCGGGAGGTGCCCGCAGGTTTACTGGCGGTAAATCAAGGGGAATCAACGCAGAAATGCAGTCAAAGACGCCGAAAATGCGCTTCAGGTATTTTGGAAACACGCTCTAATGGATAATGGCGGCGCAGATCCCCGCGGGATTGGTATGATTGGACCGGAGTATGCCGGAAGGTCGTCTCGCCGGCCTGAACCAAAGGAATACGAAGGGTTTCGACCATCATTCTCCATTATTCGTTTTCAATTCCCAATTACCGACGAAAGGCAGTTGACCGACCTATGGAGCTACTGAAGAATCGCATCCTTGCGGAGGGCCGCGCCCTCAGCGAACAGGTGCTGCTGGTGGATTCCTTCCTGAACCACCAGGTGGACGTGAAGCTGATGAAGGCCTGCGGCGAGGAGTTCGCCCGCCGCTTCGCGGATGCCGGCATCACCCGCGTGGTGACCATCGAGGCCAGCGGCATCACCCCCGCGGCCATGACCGCCCTGACGATGGACCTGCCCATGGTGATCATGAAGAAGCAGGTGTCCAGCATACTGAAGGACGGCATCATCCAGACGGAGGTGTTCTCCTTCACCAAGAACGCCCCCTACCTGCTGACGCTGAAGACCGACTTCATACAGCCCGGCGACAGGGTGCTGCTGATCGACGACTTCCTGGCCAACGGCGAGGCCGCCTTCGGGGCCATCCGCCTGCTGGAGCAGGCCGGGGCCCGGGTCGCCGGCATCGGCGCGGTGATCGCCAAGGCCTTCCAGCCCGGCATCGAAAAGCTGCGCGCCGCGGGCTACCGCGTGGAGGCACTGGCCCCCGTCAGCCGCATGGCCGAGGGCGTGATCGAGTTCCTATGACGCTTTCCGACGTTCGGTGCTTCCTGCTGGACATGGACGGCACCTTCTATTTGGGCGGGCAGCTGATCGAGGGCTCGCTGGCGTTCATCGACAGGGTGCTCGCCACCGGGCGGGACTTCATGTTCCTGACCAACAATTCCAGCCACAACGCCGATTTCTATGTGAAGAAGCTGGCGGGCATGGGCCTTTCCATCGACCGCCGCCGGGTGATGACCTCCGGCGAGGCCACCTGCGAGCAGCTGAAGGCGCTGTACCCTGGCAGGCGGGCGTTCCTGCTGGGCAACGAATACCTGCGCTCGGAGCTCGACGAGGCCGGCATCCCGGTGGACATGGAGAACCCGGAGATCGTGGTGATCGGCTTCGACACCACGCTGGACTATAAAAAGATGCAGGACGTGTGCGACTTCGTGCGCGCCGGCCTGCCCTACATCGCCACCCACCCGGATTTCAACTGCCCCACCGAGACCGGCTTCATGCCGGACATCGGCGCGATCATGGCCTTCATCGAGGCCTCCACCGGCCGCCGGCCGGATCTGATCGTGGGCAAGCCCAACACCGGCATCGTCCAGGCGGTATTGAAGCGCACGGGGCTGCGGCCC
>CACYWI010000124.1 GCA_902778045.1 uncultured Eubacteriales bacterium | reverse complement strand
GAATATCCAGCGCGGAGAACACGTCCTCGGTGTAGCCCACGGGCAGGTGGGAGGAGTTGGTGTAGTAGGGCGTGCCGTTCATGTTCGCGGTGATGATGTCCGGGAACTGCTCCTTGTCGTGCTTGGCGAAGCGGTAGGTGGTCGACTCGGCGGGCGTCGCCTCGAGGTTGTAGAGGTCGCCGTATTTCTCCTGATAGTCGGACAGGCGCTCGCGCATGTGGTTCAGCACGTTGATGGTGAAGGCCTGCGCCTTCGGGTTGGTCAGGTCGACGCGCAGCCACTTCGCGTTCAGCGCGGCCTCGTTCATGCCGATCAGGCCGATGGTGGAGAAGTGGTTGTCGAAGTTGCCCAGATAGCGCTTGGTGTAGGGATACAGGCCCTGCTCAAGGAGCTTCGTGATGACGGTGCGCTTGGTCTTCAGGCTGCGGGCGGCGATGTCCATCAGCGCGTCGAGGCGCTTGTAGAAGTCGGCCTCATCCGCGGCCAGATAGGCCAGGCGGGGCATGTTGATCGTCACGACGCCCACGGAGCCCGTGGATTCGCCGCTGCCGAAGAAGCCGCCGCTCTTCTTGCGCAGCTCCCTGAGGTCGAGGCGGAGACGGCAGCACATGCTGCGCACGTCGCTGGGCTCCATGTCGGAGTTGATGTAGTTGGAGAAGTAGGGCGTGCCGTACTTGGCGGTCATCTCGAACAGCAGCTTGTTGTTCTCGGTTTCGGACCAGTAGGTGGGGATCGGATACTGGAAGCCGCGGCCGTTGGCGTCGCCCTCGATCATGATCTCGATGAACGCCTTGTTCACCATGTCCATTTCCTTCTGGCAGTCGCCATAGGTGAAGTCCTGCTCCTTGCCGCCCACGATGGCCGGCAGGTTCTTCAGGTCGTTGGGCACGGTCCAATCCAGCGTGACGTTGGAGAAGGGCGCCTGGGTGCCCCAGCGGCTGGGGGTGTTCACGCCATAGATGAAGCTCTGCACGCACTGCTTGACTTCCTTCTGGGTCAGGTTGTCCACCCGCACGAAGGGCGCCAGGTAGGTATCGAAGGAGCTGAACGCCTGGGCGCCGGCCCACTCGTTCTGCATGATGCCCAGGAAGTTCACCATCTGGTTGCACAGGGTGGACAGGTGGCTGGCAGGCGAGGACGTGATCTTGCCCGGCACGCCGCCCAGGCCCTCCTGGATCAGCTGCTTCAGGCTCCAGCCGGCGCAATAGCCGGTGAGCATGGACAGGTCGTGCAGGTGGATGGCCGCGCTGCGGTGGGCCTCGGCGATCTCCTCGTCATAGACCTCGCTGAGCCAGTAGTTGGCCGTGATCGCGCCGCTGTTGGACAGGATCAGGCCGCCCACGGAATAGCTGACCGTGCTGTTCTCCTTCACGCGCCAGTCATTGATCTGCAGATAGTTGTCCACCAGGTCCTTGTAGTTCAGCAGGGCGGAATTGATGTTGCGCACCTTCTCGCGCTGCTTGCGGTACAGTATGTAGGCCTTGGCCACGTCGGCATAGCCGGATTCGGACAGCACCTTCTCCACGCTGTCCTGGATATCCTCAACGGTGATCTTGCCGTCCACGATCTTCTTGTCGAAGTCCGAGGTTACATGCAGGGCCAGCAGCTCGATCACGCTGGGATGATACTGCCGCTCCGTCGCCGCAAATGCTTTTGTAATGGCGTCGCTGATCTTCCCGATGGAAAAATCAACCACCTTGCCGTCCCGCTTTACTACGTCGTACATAAAAAAATCCCCTTCTCGGATATGATTATCGTTCCCTTCGCCCGAAGGCGAGCAACATTACCCTACCACAAAATAGTGTGGCTGTCAAGCACTCTAAACCCAAGATATTGTGTCCCAAAATTCTTGAAAACGTCATATATTGTGCTTTCCGACTCCGGTCCGCTTCCCAATTCGCCGATGGCCGCGCGTTTTCGGGCTGATTCGGGCGAACATGGCATTACAAAACTGTGACACGGCGCAAATACGACAATATTGTGATATTTTGGGTGCAAGTCCCCCGCCGGATTCACTCCACGCCCCGCAGCTGCGTATCCGGCACGAACAGGGCGGCGATGGCAGCGTACTCCCGCATCTTTTCCACCGAGGGGGCGTGCAGCTCGGCAAAGGGCACCGTGTCCCGGTCGGTGAAGGCCTGCAGGAAGTAGCGCCTGGCCCCGGCGATCCACGCGCCGATGGCCTCGAAGTCAGCCGCCTCATGCAGCTCGTCCACCACGGTGGTGCGGAACTCATAGTCCACATCCCCGCCCATCAGCAGCGCCACGCTGCGGCGCACGGGCCCGAGGTCCAGCGCCTGAAGCCCCGCGGTGCGGGCGTACTTTTCCGGGCTGTTCTTGATGTCCATGGCCACATAGTCGGCCAGGCCCTCGGCGAGTATCGCCTGAAGCCGGTCCGGGTGCGCGCCGTTGGTGTCCAGCTTTACCGCGTAGCCCATGGCCCTGATCCGGCGCATCAGGTCGATCAGGCCCGGGTGCAGGCAGGGCTCGCCGCCGGTGATGGCTACGCCGTCCAGCAGCCCCCGCCGCTTCTCCAGGAAGGAGAACAGCGCTTCGTCTTCCATGACGGGCTTCGCGGTGCCGTCCGCCAGCTCAAAGTTGTGGCAGTAGGGGCAGCGGAAGTCGCACCCGCCCAGGAACACCGTACAGGCCACCCGGCCGGGAAAGTCCAGCAGCGTCATCTTTTGCAGGCCGTGTATCATCATGTCCCGCACCTCCCCTGAGCATCACAGAGTATTACTATAACCAATCCCGGGCGGGATTGTCAAGGCAAACCTGTTTAAACTCTGCTTGATTTCCTCCTTGCCATCGGCTGCCGGTAATGCTATAATTTAAATGGAGATTTTTATACATTCGCGAGGGGATGACGATGAAGAAGAGCGTGGCCATCATACTGGTCACATACTGGTCAATGTGCTGATCGTGCTCAGCATACTGACCTTCGTGCTGCTGTACACGCACAACGAGGCCGAGAGCGCCATCGCCGCCCAGATCGACGCCTTTTAGAACATGACCGCCGCCATGGAGAAGGTCACCACCAATTATCTGGAGGGCGAGCAGCGCATCTGCGACAGCTGGGCCAACTATATCGGCAGCCGGGAGATGACCCTGCAGGAGGCCACGGATTTCGTAGGCGCCTCGCTGGCCGGCGAGGACATCTGCGCCCACCTGCTGCTGACGGGCAGGGACAGCCTGGAGGGCCTGGCCATCACCCGCCAGATGGTGGAACTGATGGACGGCACCATCGACTGCCAGAGCGCGCCTGGCGAGGGCACCACCTTCACCGTCACGCTGAACCTGCCCATCGCCGAGCGGCTTGTGGATGAAATGCTGCTCTCCCCCATCAACGTGCTGCTGGCCGACGACGACGTGCTGCTGGAAACGACCATGGACACCCTGTCCTCCATCGGCGTAAACGCAGACATCGCCCGCAGCGGCGGCGAAGCGCTGGAAAAGGCGCTGGAGCGCCATGCCAGGGGTCAGGACTACCGCGTGGTGATACTGGATTGGAAGACGCCGGACATGAACGGCGTGGAGGTCGCCCGGCGCATCCGCAGCCAGGTCGGCGACGGGATCTCGATCCTAGAGTGTGTTTCCAAAATACCTGAAGCGCATTTTCGGCGTCTTTGACTGCATCTCCCGGCATTTAGAAACACACTCTAGTGATCTCCGCCTACGACTGGTCCGACATAGAGGAAGACGCCCGCAAGGCCGGCGTGAACGGCTTCATCAGCAAGCCGCTGTTCCGCTCCACGCTGTACCACAAGCTGAACGAGCTGCTGGGCATCACCACCCAGGAGCAGCGCCCGGAGGACGACGACACCGATATCGCCGGCATGAACATACTGGTGGCGGAGGACAACGACGTCAACTGGGAGATCATCTCCATGCTGCTGCAGATGCATGGCATCACCAGCGAACGCGCCGAGAACGGCCAGCTGACGGTGGAGCGCATGCAGCGCGCCGCGCAGGGCGAATTTGACCTGATCTTCATGGACATCCAGATGCCTGTGATGAACGGCCTGGAGGCCGCCAAGGCCATCCGGGCGCTGGAAGATCCCTGGGCCTCGGGCATACCGATCATCGCCATGACGGCGGACGCGTTCTCCGAGAACGTGGCGGAATGCCTGGCGGCGGGCATGAACGGCCACATCGCCAAGCCTGTGGACATGAAGCTGGTGCTGAAGGAAATCCGAAGGATCAAGGAAAAACAGAGTTGAAGCTGAAAAGGACCGCGGCGCCGGTGAGGTCCGTCACCGACGGCAAAGCGAACCGGGGTGAGCGCAAACGTGCTCGCCCCGGGTTTTTGTTTCTATTCCATCCAGTTCCTGTATCGCCCCGCCGCCATCAGCAGGCTGAAGAAGTACAGGCAGTTGTCGTAGTACCGGCGCACGCCCTTTCGTGGCTCCGCGTCCCACAGGCGCTTCACCCAGTTCCAGCGGTCCTCTGCCGTGGCGGCCAGGGCGCCCGCGGCGGTGGTCGCCAGCAGGCCCAGCGGGTGCATCACCGGCGTACCCTCGAGCGTACCGTCCAGCTGGCAGGCGGCCTCCAGCAGCTCGGGGCGGGCGTCCAGCGTGGCCTGCAGCCGGTCCACCGCCGCCGACAGCGCCGGAGTCGGACCGTTCCAGGCCGCGTCCAGCCCGATGTTCATGGCCACCCGATAGGCATCGGAGAAGAAGGCCATTTTCTTTCCGAACATCAGCCGGGTCGTGCCGTCGTACTCCGCGTACTCTGCCGCGAGGCCCGTCGCCGGGTGGCAGGCCTTCGCGACATACCGGCGGCTGGCCGCGGCGGCCTCCCGCCAGAACCCGGCGTCCTCCGGATCACAGCCCCTGGCAAACAGCGCGTAAAAGTGGGGCAGGTGGTAGGATGGATCGGAGAAGTCCGCCTCCGGGATGAAACGGATCAGGTGGTTGTCCGGGTCCCACATGGCCCTGCCGCCGGGAACGAGCTCCGATTGATGTGCGCAGTGGCGCAGGATCTCCCGGGCCTGGGCGGCATAGTCCAGCGGCGGCGCGCCGTCGCCCCAGCGGGCCGAGGCGAACAGCAGCGCCATCGCGAAGTACTCCTCGCCGTCCGGCGCGGGCCCCTCCGCGTTGTGCGTGCCATCCGGACGCACCGACCAGGCGAAATAGCCCCGGTGCGGGCCCTCCCGCAGCAGCATGTGGTTGACAGAGAAGCGCCACAGCCTGTCAAAGATGTCCTTGCGGTCCATCTGCACCGCCATCATCATGCCATAGCTCATGCCCTCGGTGCGGGCGTCATCGTTGCCGGTGTCCAGCATGTAGCCCTCGTCCGAACCGGATTCAAAGTAGAACCGCTCCTGGCTATCCTCGAATATGGCCCGGAAGGCCGCTTCGATTTTTCCGTCGATATCCCGTTCGGTCCTGCCGATTTCGGCAAACAGGTTCGGGTAAACGCTCATAAATCTCCTCCTCCGATTCCGGGATGCTTTCCCCGCCATACGATGTCCCGATAGCTTTGCCGGTCTGTATCCCCCTCGGTGCTGATGGCGAGCACGACGGAATCGCCGTCCAGCCCGATCAGGCGCCTTTGGGCCGCACAGTCAGGCTCCGTCAGCAGCGCGAAGGCTGCGCCGACCCCGCTGGCGCCGCTCTCGCCGGATATGATCCCCGGGTCGCCCGGCAGCGGGTTGCCCAGCACGCGCATGCCCGTTGCCGCCGCCGCATCGGGCATAGCCAGCGCGAAATCGGCGTAGTCGCGCAGGATGTCCCAGGCGATGGTGCAGGGCTCGCCGCAGCACAGCCCGGCCATGATCGTACGCATGTGTTCGCCGTCGCAGCAGTGCAGCGCGCCGTCGTTCGCCTGCGCCGTGCGGAAGATACAGTCCGCGGTGAAGGGCTCCACGACGATCACCTTCGGGCGGTCTTCGCCATAGACATTGGCAAAGAAGGCCGCCATCGCGCCGGCCATGGCGCCTACGCCCGCCTGCAGGAACACGTGGGTGGGCCTGCGGTCGCCCAGCGCCTCCAGGATCTCCAGCCCCATCGTGGTATAGCCCTGCATGATGCGCCGGGGGATCTCGGTATAGCCGGGCCAGGCGGTGTCCTGCACCAGCGTCCATCCGTTCGACAGCGCCTGATCCCTGGCATAGCGCACGGCGTCGTCGTAGGGGACGTCCAGCATGTGAGCTTCCGCGCCCTGTGCCCGTATGTTTTCCAGCCGCTCCGCCGCGGAGCCCCGGGGCATGTAGACCACCGCCCGCTGTCCCAGCACCCGTGCCGCCCAGGCCACGCCCCGCCCGTGATTGCCATCCGTTGCGGTGACGAAGGTCTGCGGCGCGTCCTTCAACAGACTGCCGATCGCATAGCTGCCGCCCAGGGCCTTGAAGGCGTTCAGCCCAAACCGGGGGCTCTCGTCCTTCACCAGAAAGCCCTTGACGCCCAGGGCCGAAGCCAGCCCGGCGAGGTCATGCAGCGGCGTCGCGGCATAGCCGGGCAGGCCGCAGTGAAATCTCCGTGCCGCCTCCGCCGCGGCGCGATCATAGCCGGATATATCGCAGGGATGGAAACCGTGGCGGATAGGGGTAAGCCGAATTGGGTTCATAGAAGCCTCCTGTCTGGTCCGTGTGAAATGCTAATTCCATGGATTAGTATGATTATAGCACGTCAGTATGCATCAAATAAAGCACCTTCCGTACAAATACATACTTTGATTCTTCCCTGTATTCAGGATGACAAAAACCCGCTGCGCCTGTCATTCTGAGCGCAACGTGCCAAAGGCTTACTATGCACAGGATCCTCGCCTTCTTTGTATCATCACAAACTCTCCTCACTCCACTCTCCGCACAAAAA
>CACYWI010000123.1 GCA_902778045.1 uncultured Eubacteriales bacterium | reverse complement strand
CATAGTAGCGCGTGACCTGCACCCGCTTCTTGTCGCCCCAGTACCAGCTTTGCTTCATGTAGTTCGGGATGTTCTTGGCGATGCACTTGGATGCGAAGCTGTACAGCTCGCCCAGGGTGACGATGCCGTCGTCGTTGCCGGCCTCGTCCGCGGCCAGGTAGCCGGGATAGCTGCCCTTGCCGCCCGAGGAATTGCCGTTCCACCAGCCTTCGCGCTCGTTGTACCCGAGGCCCTGCAGCAGGAAGAAGGTGAAGAAGTCCACGGCCCGGCTGGTATCCTTGACGTTGTAGTAGGTGGCCCGGGTGTCCGAGGCGGCGGTGAGCACCGCGATCCTGCCGCCCTGGCTTTTCAGCTGGGCGCCCATATCCTGCAGGAAGGTGCCGCTGTAGCAGGAATCCAGGATCAGCACCACGCTGCCGCGGATGCGGCTGATGCAGTTGAATATCTCCTGGCCGGAAAGATAGTAGTTCGCGTTCGCGTTGTCGCCGTCATACCCGGACAGCGACAGCCTGTAGCCGGTGTAATCGCCAGTCATGTGCCCGTGGGAGCAGAGGTACACGATGCTGACGTCGTCGTCGGCGGTTCCGGCAAAGAAGCCGGATATGCCGGAGAGCAGCTGCGTCTTGTTGGCCGGATTGCCCATGACCTTCGTGCTGTAGGTCAGGCTGCCGATGGCTGACTTGCCGAACACCTTGGCGACGCTGGCGCCGTTGTTCTTCGGGAAAGGCAGATAGCCCTTGACGCTGCTGTCCGCATAGGAATACGCGGCGAACAGGCGGTATTTGGGCGTGCCGGTCTCCGGCTTTTCGGGCAGCACCTTCACATCAATGGTCACCGACAGGCCGTTGTTGGTCACCGCGGTAATCGCGGTCTGCCCCACGGCCTTGAAGGTGACATAGCCCTGCGCATCCACGGTGGCGATGCCCTTATCAGCCGACGTGAACGTCACCGTGCCCTTTTCGTCCGGCGCGCCGAACGCCCACTTCAGCTGGACGCCCTTCTTGTCCAGGCGCTTGCTGACGGAGGCGGGCTCCAGCGACAGGTGGGATGGCGCGGGCACCACGTTGACGGTGCAGCTGGCCGACGCGCCGCCGCTGATCGAGGCGGTGATGACGGCGGTACCCACGCCCCGGGCGATCACGCGGCCCGTCTTGCTCACGGTGGCCACGCTGCTGTCCGAGGATTTGAAGCTCAGGCTGGAGGCCGTTCCATTGCCGTTGACGGTGGCCTTCAGAGTCTTGCGCTGGCTCACGCCCAGCTTCAGCGTATCGGCGCTCAGGCTGACGCTGGCATTCGACACCAGCACCTTCACCTTCATGGTCGCGCTCAGAGCGCCGCTGGTGGCGGTGATCGTCGCGGAGCCCTTCGCGATGGCGGCCAGCGTGCCATCCTCCTGGACGTTCACGATGCCGGTATCGCTGCTGAACAGCTGGGCGTCGGTCACCTTGCGGCCCAGGTCGTCCTTCAGGGTCGGGGCGAAGCTCTCCCCCGCGTTCATGTACACCAGGTCGGCGCCAAAGGTGATGCTCGCGGCCGCCTCCGCGGCGGTGACGGTCACCTCCGTCTTCGCCTTCGCGCCGTTCACGGTGGCGGTCAGTGTGGCAGTGCCGGCCTTCACGCCCTTCAGCGTCCAGCGGTCCGACGACTCACTCCACTTTACGGTGAATATCTTCTCGTCGCTGCTGGCCAGCTTCGCGCCGGCGAGTGCCTTTGCGGTGATGTTCTCGCCCACCAGCTTGGGGGCCGCAACGCTCTGCCCCACCTGCAGCGATGCGGCGCCTGCAAAGGCGATGGATGCAGCCTTGTCGCCGGGCACGGTGACCTGCAGGTATGCCTTCGCGCCGCTGGAGGAGACGACCTCGATCCGCGCGGTGCCGCCCGCCACGGCGGTAACCTTGCCGCTGTCGGACACGGTAGCGACCTTCTTGTTCAGCGACTTGTATTCGGTGATATCGCCGTAGGTCTGGTATTCGTTCTCGTATTTGATCTGAAAGGTCTTGCCCTTATCCAGCTCCACGTTGTATACGGCGGTATAGCTGCTGGTCAATTCATCGTATACCAGTTCGTATTCGCCGTTCAGCGTGATGAACTTGGGGCCCTTGCCCACGGTCACCGTGATCTTGGCGGTCTTGGAGTTGTGGGTCTTGACCTTGATGGTGGCCTTGCCGGGCTTCTTGCCCGTGATCTTGCCGGTCCTGGAGACCGTGGCGACGGCGCTGTCGCTGCTGGTATAGGTGCATGAGGCCATGGTGCCCTTGGTGAAGGTGGTCTTCAGCTTCAGGGTCTGGCCCACGCCGATGGTGGGCTTCGTGGGCGACAGCGACACCTTGGACGGCGCGGCGACCACGGTGACCTTGCACTTGGCCTTCACGCCGTTGACCGCCTTCACGGTGATCGTGGCGCTGCCCTTCTTCAGGCCCTTCACCACGGCCTTCGAGGACACACTGGCGACCTTCGCGCTGCCGCTGGAGGCGGTGAACTTCGCGTCCTCCATCAGCTTGCCGTCGGTGCCGTAGATCTGCGGGTCCAGCGCCAGGCTTTGCCCCACGCCGATGGTGACCTTGCTTTCGCTCAGCTCGATCTTCTCCGGGCCGATCTTCACCTTCACGGCGCAGACCGTCTCCACCGGCTTGCCCTTGACCAGGTGGGTGCGCACGTCGTTGTGGGTGGTCACCCGCACATAGGCGGTGCCGGGCTTGACGCCCTTGACCTCGCCCGTCTTTTCATCCACGGTGATCTTGCCCGTGCCGTTCTCGGCGGCGAAGCTGAAATCCGTAACGGTCTTGGAGCCGTCCGCCGCCAGGGCCGTGGCGGTGAGCGACTTACTTTCGCCCTCCACCAGGGTCAGGCTTTCCGTCAGGGTCACCTGGTCAGGCGCGGGCAGCACCGTGACCTTGCAGGTGGCGCTCTTGCCGTTGAAGGTCTTCACGGTGATCTTCACCGTGCCGGGCTTCTTGGCGGTGATAACGCCCTTCCTGCTGACCTTGGCGATGGTCTTGTCCTTGCTGGACCACGTGAGCGTGGAGCCCGTTCCGGAGGGCAGCGTCGCCTTCAGCGTGTACTTCTGGCCCACGGACAGCGTGCCCTTCGTCTTGGACAGCGTCACCTTCTTCGGCGCGGTCTTCACGGTGACTTTGCAGCTGACCTCAACGCCGTTGACCTTGGCATAGACGGTAGCCGTACCCTTCTTCTTGCCGGTCATTTCGCCGGTCTTCTTGTCGATCTTGACGATCTTCGCGTCGCCGGAACGCCATGTGACCGTGCCCACGCTGCCCTCCGGCAGCAGTGTGACCGTCAGGGGCGTGCAAACCTCCTTGTAGCCGATGGTCAGCTTCGTCGCGCTGAGCTCCAGCCCCGTGGCTTCGGGCACAGGCGTCTCGGTGGGTTCGGGCGTGGCCGTGGGCGCAGGGCTTGGCGTGGGCGTCGGCGTTACCGTGGGCGCGGGCGATTCCGTTGCCGCCGGCGATTCGGTATCCTCCGGCGCTTCGGTTTCCTCCGGCGCTTCGGTTTCCTCCGGCGCTTCCGTTCCCTCCGGTGCTTCGGTTCCTTCCGGCGCCTCGCTGGCTTCCGGTTCCACTCCGTCCTCCGGCGCAAATATCCCGATATCAACGGGCGCTTCCCCGGGCATCAGGTCGAAGCCGGATTCGTCGTCATCCCCGGCAAACAGGCCCGGCGCGCCGGACCACTCGGCAGGCGCGACCCGACTGTCCACGTCGGCGGACACGACGTCCTCCGACAGGGCGGGACACGCCGCCGCGCAGCACAGCGCCAGTACAAGCAGACAAGCCAGTCTTCTTTTGAGCATGATATACCTCCGCGGCGCGAATCGCCGTCGTTTTCCCATTATATACCTCTATTGTACCCCATCCGCGTTATCAAGTCAACGCCGCGTTGGGCACGCTTCGCGTCAATCCTGTGTCAAAAGCTGTCCTTTTGGCCTTTCACACCTTCTGTATATCATGACGCCGCATATGGCGCTCAGCGTTACGCCTCCGGTAAATTTAACATTGCCGGGCAGCCCTGTCGACGCCCCGTGCGCCACAACTTAAATCACAGGCGCTTGACTTTTCCCGCGGATGTCGTATCATAACAGTATCACATCGTATCAGGGAGCACACCGCCATGCAGCAAACCGCACAAAGGCACACCGCCGGGGAAAACCTGCGCCTGTTCCGCCGCTTCATGCCCTACTTCAAGCCCCGGCTGCCCGTGCTGCTGCTGGACCTGTTCTGCGCGTCGCTGACCACGGTTTGCGACCTGGTCCTGCCGCTGATCGTGCGCTACATCACCAGCATGGGCACCACCAACCTGGCGGCGCTGACCATCTCCACGGTGGTAAAGCTCAGCCTGCTGTACGTGCTGCTGCGCGTGGTGGACACGGCGGCCAACTACTTCATGCAGTCGGTGGGCCACGTGATGGGCACCCACATCGAAACCGACATGCGGCGCGACCTGTTCGCACACCTGCAGGAACTGCCCCACGCCTACTACAGCAATACCAAGATCGGCCAGATCATGTCCCGCATCACCAGCGACCTGTTCGACATCACCGAATTTGCCCACCACTTCCCGGAGGAGCTGTTCATCACATCCATCAAGGTGGTGATCGCCTTCGTGATACTGTGCGGCATGAACATACCGCTGACGCTGATCATATTCGCGTCGCTGCCGCTGATGGTGCTGTGCAGCAACCACTTCGCCAAGCCCATGCAGCGCTCGTTCAGGGCCTCCAGGCACCAGCTGGGCGAGATCAACGCCCGGGTGGAGGACAGCCTGTCCGGCATACGGGTGGTCAAGTCCTTCGCCAACGAGGAGCTGGAAAAGGAGAAGTTCGCCGAGGGCAACCACGCCTTCCTGGACGTGAAGAAGCACATGTACCACAACATGGCCGGCTTTCACTCCGTCACGCGGATGTTCGACGGCATCATGTACATCCTGGTGGTGTGCATCGGCGCGATATTCATGATCAAGGGCCGCATCACCGCCGCGGACCTGGTGGCCTACCTGCTGTATGTGACCACGCTGCTGGCATCGGTGCGCCGCATGGTGGAGTTCACGGAGATCTTCCAGCGGGGCATCACCGGCATCGAGCGCTTTACCGAGGTCATGGACGTGCCGGTGGACATCCACGACGAGCCCGGCGCGGTGGCGCTGGAGAATGTGAAGGGCGAGCTGGAGTTCGACGACGTGTCCTTCGCCTATTCCGACGGCGGCGCGGATGT
Source organism: uncultured Eubacteriales bacterium (assembly GCA_902778045.1). Lineage (GTDB taxonomy): Bacteria > Bacillota > Clostridia > Christensenellales > Aristaeellaceae > UBA2862. Next base: position 1,005 of record CACYWI010000123.1, on the reverse strand, counting down.
GCTCAGCCACATCAGCCTGCACGTGGCCCCGGGCCAGAGCGTGGCGCTGGTGGGGCCCTCCGGCGGCGGCAAGACCACGCTGTGCAACCTGATCCCCCGGTTCTACGAGCCCCAGTCCGGCGTGATCCGCATCGACGGCACCGACATACGGCGCTTCACGCTGAAATCCCTGCGCCAGCAGATCGGCATGGTCCAGCAGGACGTGTACCTGTTCTCCGGCACCGTGCTTTCCAACATCGAATACGGACGCCCCGGCGCCAGCCGCGACGAGGTCGTTCGCGCGGCAAAGCTGGCCGGGGCGCATGATTTCATCTCCCAACTGGAGGAGGGCTACGACACCTACGTGGGCGAGCACGGCGTGAAGCTGTCCGGCGGGCAGAAGCAGCGCATCTCCATCGCCCGGGTATTCCTGAAGAACCCGCCGATCCTGGTGCTGGACGAGGCCACCAGCGCCCTGGACAACGAATCGGAGCACCTGGTGCAGAAGTCGCTGGAGAGCCTGATGAAGGGCCGTACGACCTTCACCATCGCCCACCGGCTGACCACGATCCGCGGCGCGAACACGATACTGGTGCTCACCGGCGAGGGCATCGTGGAGCAGGGCAGCCACGACGAATTGATGGCCAAACAGGGCGTGTACTACAACCTGTACAGGATGTACCAGGAGAAGGAAGCGGAATAGGGCGACCTCTTTCGTCACGGCGCATCGCGCCGCCTTCTATATTACAAGCGCTTTCTCACCGCGATCAGGCGGGGCGGATCGTTGGGCTGGTTCATGTAATACCGGGTCATCACGTCGAAGCGCTTCGGATCGAGGCCGGAGGCCCAGGCGTTCAGGGCTTCAAGCTCCCGCGCGCCCTCGTCGTGGCCGGGGTACACGCAGACCGTCATCAGCCCCGCGGGCTTCAGGACCGTCAGCGCCGCCTCCACGGCCCGCAGCGTGGTCTCCACCCTTGTGGTCACGCCGTGCTGCGCCCCGGGCAGCCAGCCCAGGTTGAACACCAC
>CACYWI010000122.1 GCA_902778045.1 uncultured Eubacteriales bacterium | reverse complement strand
TGTCCGCGACTTCCGCGGCATCAGCGCCGACGCCTTCGACGGCCGCGGCAACTACAGCCTGGGCCTGAAGGAGCAGATCATCTTCCCCGAGATCGAGTACGATAAGATCGAAAAGCTGCGTGGTATGAACATCGCGATCACCACCACCGCTCAGACCGACGAAGAGGCTCGCGAGCTGCTCAAGCTCATGGGCGCTCCCTTCGTGAGCTAAGGAGGAGTAAGAAATGGCTAAGAAATCTATGATCCTCAAGCAGCAGGCTCCCGCGAAGTTCTCCACCCGCAAGTACAATCGCTGCAAGATCTGCGGCCGTCCCCACGCCTATCTGCGCAACTACGGCATCTGCCGTATCTGCTTCCGCGAGTTGGCTTATAAGGGACAGATCCCCGGCGTCAGAAAGGCGAGCTTCTGATTTTCCCTTATACTTCGCCGGCTCGGCTCGCAGTACCTTGGTACAGCTTCGCCTCGCCGTCATCGTCTAAGAAAAAATCAGCGCACTCGCTGCACCGGCTTCTGGTTTTCCGCAGCAGAGATGTGCGAAAAATCAGAGCACACCACTTCAATTTGCCCGGCGGGGCCGATCTCCCCGCCGCGTGAATAAAAACGATGACGAAAGGCCATGGCCAATCAAGCATTGGCATGGAACCTCGCCACGAAAACCGCACAGCGGTAACTCTAAATCAGGAGGATAAACTCTATGCAGATCACCGACCCCATTGCAGATATGCTGACCCGCATCCGCAACGCCGGCAGCGCGAAGCATGAAACCGTTGATGTCCCCGCTTCCAAGATGAAGAAGTCCATCGCCGAGATCCTTCTCAACGAAGGCTACATCAAGAACTATCAGGTTATCGACGACGGTACCCAGGGCATCATCCGCATCACTCTCAAGTATCTCCCCGGCAAAGAGAAAGCCATTCAGGGCCTCCGCCGCGTGAGCAAGCCCGGCCTGCGTGTATACGCCGGCGCCGACGAGCTGCCCCGCGTCCTCAAGGGCCTGGGCATCGCAATCATTTCCACCTCCAAGGGCGTTATGACCGACAAGCAGGCTCGCAAAGAGCATGTTGGCGGCGAAGTCCTTGCGTTCATCTGGTAAGGAGGTTGCAGAATGTCTAGAATTGGTAGAACTCCCATTACCGTTCCCGCCGGTGTCGAAGTCACCGTCAGCGAGAACAACCACATCACCGTCAAGGGCCCCAAGGGCACCCTGGAGCGCGACCTGGTCCCCCAGATCAAGGTGAACGTGGAGTCCGGCGTCATTCATGTGACCCGCCCCGACGATACCAAGCTCAACCGCTCTCTCCACGGCCTGACCAGGACCCTGGTCGACAACATGGTCGTCGGCGTGACCAACGGCTTCGAGAAGAAGCTGGAGATCAACGGTGTTGGCTACCGTGCCAGCAAAGAGGGTAAGAATCTGGTCATGAATCTGGGCTATTCCCACCAGATCATCGTCCCCGAGACCGAGGACATCCAGATCGACGTTCCCGATGCCAACCACATCGTGATCAAGGGTATCGACAAGCAGAAGGTCGGCCAGTTTGCAGCTGAAGTCCGTGGCAAGCGTCCTCCCGAACCCTACAAGGGCAAGGGCATCAAGTACGACTACGAGACCATCCGCCGCAAAGAAGGCAAGACCGGCGCTAAGTAAACGGAGGTGTGCCTGAATGATTAAAAGACCTGATACCAGAGGACAGCGCATCAAGCGTCACAGCCGCGTCCGCGGCAAGATCTCCGGCACCGCCGAGAGACCCCGCCTGTGCGTATTCCGCAGCGAAAACCACATCTATGCCCAGATCATCGACGATGTAGCCGGCGTCACCCTGGCGTCCGCCTCCACCGTGGAGAAGGCGTTCGAGGGCAAGGGCGGCAACTGCGAAGCCGCCAAGAAGATCGGCGCCGCCGTGGCAGAGCGCGCTCTGCAGAAGGGCATTGAAGAAGTCGTGTTCGACCGTGGCGGTTATATCTATCACGGCCGTGTCAAGGCTTTGGCCGAAGGCGCCCGCGAGGGCGGCCTGAAGTTCTAAGGGAGGAGGAAACGAATCATGGCTTACAACAATGATAGACGCGATCGTCGCAATCGGGACGAGGCTCCTTCCGAATTCATCGAGAAGGTCGTTTCCCTCAACCGTGTCAGCAAGACCGTCAAGGGCGGCCGTGTGGCAAAGTTCTCCGCGCTGTGCGTAGTCGGTGACGGCAAGGGCCGCGTCGGCTTCGGCATGGGCAAGGCCAACGAAGTTTCCGAGGCCATCCGCAAGGGCCTGGAAGACGCCAAGAAGAACATCACCACCATCACCCTGAGCGGCACCACCATTCCTCACGAGGTCATCGGCGAGTTCGGCGCCGGCCGCGTTCTCCTCAAGCCCGCCCCCGAAGGCACCGGCGTGATCGCCGGCGGCGCTGTGCGTGCGGTCGTGGAGGCAGCCGGTATCCAGAACATCCGTACCAAGTGCCTGCGCACCAACAACCCCGCAAACGTTGTTGCCGCCACGATGGAAGGCCTCAAGTCCCTGCGCGACGCGACCCAGGTCGCCGCCGTCAGAGGCAAGGCCCCGGAAGAGATTCTGGGTTAAGGAGGGCGTGACATGGCTAATCTTAGAATCAAGCTCGTCAAGAGCCTCAACGGCAGACTGGACAATCACATTGCCACTGCCAAGTCCCTCGGCCTGCACAAGATCGGCAACGAGACCGTACAGCCCGACAATCCCCAGACCCGCGGCAAGATCGCCAAGATCGGCTATCTGCTGCAGGTAACCGAAGAATAAGGAGGGCAAGCGCATGTATATTCATGAACTTTCTCCCGTAGCCGGTTCCACCCATGTGGATAAGCGCAAAGGCAGAGGTCATGCCACCGGTAATGGCAAGACCGCAGGCCGCGGCCACAAGGGCCAGAAGGCCCGCAGCGGCGGCGGTGTCCGCATCGGCTTTGAAGGCGGCCAGATGCCTCTGGCCCGCCGCATCCCCAAGAGAGGCTTCAACAACATCTTCGCCAAGCCCCTGGAGGCTGTGAACGTGGCGGTTCTCGACAAGTTCGAGGACGGCGCCGTGGTCGACGCCCAGGCTCTGCTGGATGCCGGTATCCTCTCCAAGTGCAAGTATGGCGTGAAGTTCCTTGGCAACGGCGAAGTCACCAAGAAGCTGACCGTCAAGGCAGCTGCTTTCTCCGAGTCCGCAAAAGAAAAGATCGAGGCGGCTGGCGGAAAGGCAGAGGTGGTATAAGTGCTTCAGACACTGCGTAACGCATGGAAGATCGAGGAGCTCCGCAAGAAGATCCTCTTCACCCTGCTGATCGTTCTGCTTTATCGTCTTGGCAACGCCATCCCTGTTCCCTACGTGAATGTGGATGCCCTGCAGTACTACTTCACGCAGCTGCAAAACACCGTCCTGGGCCTGTACAACGTCATGTCCGGCGGTGCCTTCTCCCAGGCGACGATCTTCGCCCTGTCCATCCAGCCCTACATCAACGCCTCCATCATCATCCAGCTGCTGTGCATCGCCATCCCCGCACTGGAGCGGCTGAGCAAGGAAGGCGGCGAGGAGGGCCGCAAGAAGATCGCCTCCATCACCCGCTATGCTACCGTGGGCATCGGCCTGCTGATGGGCTTTGCCTACTTCATGCTGATCCGCAACAACCACCTTCTGGCCCCTGAGGCGGAGAACAACGTGTGGGCCGCGATCGTCATCATCCTGACCTTCACCTCCGGCTCCGCGCTGATCATGTGGCTGGGCGAGCAGATCACCGAGTTCGGCATCGGGAACGGTATCTCCATCATCCTGTTTGCCAGCATCGTGTCCCGTCTGCCCAGCAGCATCATCACCACGATCCGCAATGTCGGCAACGGCGATCTGGCGTGGTGGGTGGCGGTGCTCATGTTCCTGGGCGCCCTGGCCATCATCGTCCTCATCGTCTTCGTCAACGACGCCGAGCGCCGCATTCCCGTGCAGTACGCCAAGCGCGTGGTTGGCCGCAAGATGTATGGCGGACAGAACACGCATCTGCCCATGAAGGTGAACATGTCCGGCGTTATGCCCATCATCTTCGCCCAGTCCATCGCCTCTCTGCCCGCGACCATCGCGGCGCTGACCGGCAGCAACTCGGACAGCTGGTTCATGCGGCTCTTTGACACCACCTCCATTGCCTATGCGACCATTTACTTCCTGCTGATCCTCTTCTTCGCGTATTTCTACTCCACCATCCAGTTCAACCCCGTGGAAGTGGCCAACAACCTGAAGAAGAACGGCGGCTATATCCCCGGCTTCCGTCCAGGCAAGCCCACCAGCGAGTTCATCCAGAAGGTGCTCAACAAGATCACCCTCTTCGGCGCCATCTATCTGGGCATCATCGCTGTTGTGCCGATCCTGGTATCCCACTTCAGCGACGCGGCCGCACTCACCGGCATCTCCCTGGGCGGCACGTCCATCATCATTGCTGTCGGCGTTGCGCTTGAGACCGTCCGTGCCCTGGAGGCGCAGATGATGATGCGCAACTACAAGGGCTTCCTGTCCTGATCGTAAGGAGGAAATACTATGAGGCTTATCCTTTTAGGCGCCCCCGGCGCAGGCAAAGGTACCCAGGCGGAGATCCTGAGCAAGCTGCTGGAGATCCCCACCATTTCCACAGGCAATATCCTGCGGGCGGCCATGAAAGAGGGCACGCCCGTGGGGCTCCAGGCGAAGTCCTACGTGGACGCCGGCAAGCTGGTTCCCGACGACGTGATCATCGGCATCATCCGGGAGCGGCTGGCGCAGCCCGACTGCGCCAAGGGCTACATCCTGGACGGCGTGCCCCGCACCATCCCCCAGGCCCAGGCCATGGAGGAGATGGGCGTCGAGGTCGACCGTGCCCTGTCCATTGAGATCGCGGACGAGGTCATCATCGAGCGTATGGCCGGCCGCCGGACCTGCAAGGACTGCAGCACCACCTTCCACATCGTGGCCAACCCCCCCAAGAAGGAAGGCGTTTGCGACGTGTGCGGCGGCGAGCTGACCATCCGCAAGGACGACGCGCCCGAGACCGTCAAGGCCCGTCTGCTCACCTATCATGAGGAGACCGAGCCCCTGAAGGCTTTCTATGCTGAGCGGGGCAAGCTCGTCAGCGTGGAAAACCAGGCCACCATCGACGAGACCACTGCGGTGATCCGCAAGGCTCTGGAGATCTGACATGTCGGAAAGCATTTCGATCAAATCCCCCAGAGAGATCGAGATCATGCGCGAGGCCGCACGCATCGCAGCCGGCGCGCGCTCTATGGGACGTCAGGCCGTCCGTGACGGCCTGACTACCAGGCAAATCGACAAGGCCGTTCACGAGTACATCGTGAAATCCGGCGCTGTACCCAGCTGCCTGGGATACGAGGGCTTCCCCGCCGCCACCTGTGTGTCGGTCAACGAGGAAGTGATCCACGGCATCCCGGGTAAGCGGGTGGTACACAACGGAGATATCGTCTCCATCGACCTGTGCGCCACCTATAAGGGCTTTGTGGGCGACTGCGCGGGGACCTATCCCTGCGGCGAGGTCAGCGACGAGGCAAAGAAGCTGATCGAAGTCACCCGCCAGGCCTTCTTCGAGGGCATCAAGTTCGCAAAACCCGGCTACCGGGTCTACGACATCGGCGAGGCGGTGCAGGATTATGTGGAAAGCCACGGCTTTTCCGTAGTCCGGGACTTCGTAGGCCACGGCATCGGCCGGGGCATGCACGAAGCGCCTGAGGTCCCCAACTATCGTCCCCTGCGGCCCCGGTCCAATCCGCGGCTGGTGAAGGGCATGACGATCTGTGTGGAACCGATGGTCTGCGCCGGCGACTGGCGCATCCGCATCCTGAAGGATGGCTGGACGGTGGTCTCCGCGGACAGCTCCCTGGCCGCCCACTATGAGAACACCATTCTCATCACCGACGGCGAACCTGAGATACTCACAATGGCAGAGGATATTTGACAAACACGTCACCGACTTTGGAGGAATTGTACTTTGGCAAAAGACGATGTAATCGAGCTCGAGGGCACGGTGGTTGAATCCCTGCCCAACACCATGTTTCAGGTGGATATCGGCAACGGCCATACGATCCTGGCGCATATTTCCGGGAAACTTCGGATGAACTTCATCAAGATCCTTCCCGGCGACAAGGTCACGGTCCAGATGTCTCCTTATGACGTCACCCGCGGCAGAATTAGTCAGACCTTCCGTGAAGCCCATGTGCGAGAAGTGCAAGATCATCAAGCGCAAGGGCAAAGTCATGGTCATCTGCGAGAACCCCAAGCACAAGCAGCGTCAGGGTTAAGCAGAACAGCAATCTTTTTGTAAGACAAGGGTCAAACCTGTCCTTATATCAAACAATCCCGCATGGAACAGAAGGCTCCCTCCGGCGGGAATAAGCCCCTGTCCGCAGTATGCGGGGAAAAATTATCGAAAGGATGATCGAAGAATATGGCACGTATAGCCGGCGTTGACCTGCCCAAGGACAAGAGAATCGAGATCGGTCTCACTTATGTCTATGGTATCGGCAGAACCAGCGCGAAGAAGATCCTGGAAATGACCGGGATCAACCCCGACACCAGAGTGAAGGACCTCACCGATGAGGAAGAAAGCAAACTGCGTGAGTGCATCGACCACAACTTTATCGTTGAGGGCGACCTGCGCCGCCAGACCGCGCTTGACATCAAGCGCCTGACCGAGATCGGCTGCTACCGCGGTCTGCGTCATCGCCGCGGCCTGCCCGTACGCGGCCAGCGGAGCAAGACCAATGCCCGCACCCGCAAGGGCCCGAAACGCACCATCGCGAATAAGAAGAAGTAAGGAGGGATATGATTCATGGCACAGGCTAAGAAGAAAGTCAGAACTCGCAGAAGAGAGCGCAAGAACATTGAAAAGGGCCAGGTTCATATCAGCTCTTCCTTCAACAATACCATGGTGACCATCACCGACACCCAGGGCAACGCTATTTCCTGGGCCTCCGCCGGTGGCCTCGGTTTCCGTGGAAGCAAGAAGTCTACCCCCTTCGCCGCCCAGACCGCCGCTGAGACTGCCGCCAAGGCAGCCATGGAGCACGGCCTGAAGACCGTCGAAGTGTTCGTCAAGGGACCCGGCTCCGGCCGCGAGGCTGCTATCCGCGCCCTGCAGACCGCCGGTCTCGAAGTCACGATGATCAAGGACGTTACCCCCATTGCCCACAATGGCTGCCGTCCTCCGAAACGTCGTCGCGTATAAGAAAGGGAGGATAGACTGTTATGGCTAAGAACAGAGAGCCCATTGCGAAGCACGCAAAGGCCCTGGGCATCAGCCCGGCCGTCATGGGCTATAACAAGAAGAATACTACCCGCAACAGCAACAGCCAGGTCAGACGGAAAAAGTCCGAGTATGCCACCCAGCTGCAGGAGAAGCAGAAGGTCAAGTTCATCTATGGCGTTCTGGAGAAGCAGTTCCGCGGCTACTATGAGAAGGCCGTCCGTATGCCCGGCAAGGCCGGCGACAACCTGCTGATCCAGCTGGAAAATCGTCTGGACAACGTGGTGTTCCGTCTGGGCTACGCCGCGACCCGCCGTGAGGCCCGTCAGATGGTCAACCATGGCCATTTCACCGTCAACGGCAAGAAGGTCAACATCCCCAGCTACCAGGTCAAGCCCGGCATGGTCATTGCCCTCAAGGAGAGCAGCCGCGGCATCCAGCGCTTCAAGGACAATGTGGAAGTCAACTCTTCCCTGGTTGTCCCCAAGTGGCTGGAGTTTGACGCTGCCAACCTGATTGGCAAGGTCGTTGCGGCTCCCACGAGAGAGGATATCGACTTCCCCGTCGAAGAGCGCCTCATCGTCGAGTTGTACTCCAAGTAACAAAGACACCCTCAAATTGGTAAGCTGAATCACCGCGCTGCGCTACCACGCGCAAGATTAATAAGGAGGGTTATATAACTATATGATCGAAATTAAAAAGCCGCGCATCGAGTGCATTGAAACACCCGCAGACAGCTCTTACGGCAAATATATCATTGAGCCTCTGGAACGCGGCTATGGCACAACACTTGGTAACTCTCTTCGCAGGGTACTCCTGTCCTCTCTTCCCGGCACTGCCTGCACCAGCATCAAGATCGCCGGCGTGCAGCACGAGTTTTCCACCATCCCCGGGGTCAAGGAAGATGTGACCGAGATCGTTCTGAATGTCAAGAGCATCATCGCCCGTCTTCACAGCGACGGCCCCAAGACCGTCTACATTGAAGCCTCCGGCGAGGGCCTGATCACCGCCGGCGACATCAAGGCTGACGCAGAGGTGGAGATCCTCAATCCCGAGCAGCCGATTGCCACGCTCGGGCCTGACGGCGCCCTGAACATGGAACTGGTTCTCGACCATGGCAGAGGCTATGTGTCCGCCGAGAAGAACAAGAATCCGCAGACCGCCATCGGCACCATCCCCGTCGACTCCATTTACACTCCGGTGCTCAAGGTCAACTACACGGTGGAGAACACCCGTGTGGGCAACCAGACCGACTTTGACAAGCTGACCATCGAGGTGTGGACCGACAAGACCATGGCCGCCCGTGACGCTTTGTCTCTTGGTGCAAAGATACTTTGCGACCACTTTACGCTCTTCACCGACCTGTCCGACACCATCGGCAACAACTCCACCGTCGTTGAAAAGGTGGAGAAGGAGCCCGATACCGTTCTGAAGATGACCATCGAGGAACTGGATCTGTCCGTGAGAAGCTTCAACTGCCTCAAACGCGCCAATATCAATACTGTCGAGGATCTGGTCAACAAGACGCAGGACGAGATGATCAAGGTCCGCAACCTCGGCCGCAAGTCCCTGGAAGAGGTGGAGCACAAGCTCACCATGATGGGCTTGTCTCTGGCCAGCGAGGACAATCAGTAAGGAGGAAATGCAATTATGCCCGGAACAAGAAAACTCGGCAAGACCACCGCTCAGCGCATGGCTATGCTGCGCCAGCAGGTGACCGATCTGCTGGACAAGGGCCGGATGGAGACCACCATCACCCGCGCCAAGGAGATCGCCCCCATGGCCGAGAAGATGATCACTCTTGGCAAGGCTGCCGATCTGGCTTCCTATCGTCAGATGCTCAGCTTCATCACCCGTGAGGACGTGGCCAAGAAGGTCAAGGATGAGATCGCGCCCAAGTATGCCGACCGCAACGGCGGCTACACCCGCATCACCCGCATCGGCGTTCGCCGCGGCGACGCTGCCGAGATGGCAGTGATCGAGCTGGTCTGATCCGAAAACCAAATACGCAAACGGGACTGTCCATCGGACAGTCCCGTTAAGCTTTTTCTCTGCAGGAAGAAAGCGAGAGCAAACGCTCTCGCTTTCTTTGTATTTTTGGGGACTTACCGGCAGACCAGTTCGCCGTCCTGCACGTCCACCGTGAGGGTGGAACCCGCGGCCAGGTCGCCCCGCAGGATGGTGCGGGCGATCAGCGTCTCCACGCTGCTCTGCAGATAGCGCCGCAGGGGGCGGGCGCCGTAGAGGGGGTCGTAGCCCCGCTCGATGATCAGCGCCTTGGCGGGCTCGGTGAGCTCCAGCTTCAGGCTGCGGTCGGCCAGACGCTTGCGCAGGCCCTCCACCATGATGTCGATGATGCCGGTGAGGTTCTCCCGGGTCAGCGGGCGGAACAGGATGGTCTCGTCCAGCCGGTTGAGAAACTCCGGCCGGAAGCTGCGGCGCAGCTCTCCCATGACCAGGTCCTGGGCCTGCTGGGTGATGCTGCCGTCGGCGGCGATGCCGTCCAGCAGGTATTGGCTGCCCAGGTTGGAGGTCAGGATGATGATGGTGTTCTTGAAGTCCACCGTGCGGCCCTGGGAGTCGGTGATGCGCCCGTCGTCCAGGATCTGCAGCAGGATGTTGAACACGTCCGGGTGGGCCTTCTCGATCTCATCGAAGAGCACCACGCTGTAGGGCTTGCGCCGCACAGCCTCGGTCAGCTGCCCACCTTCATCATAGCCCACATATCCCGGAGGCGCGCCGATCAGCCGGGAGACGGAGAACTTCTCCATGTACTCGGTCATGTCGATGCGCACGATGTTGTGCTCGTCGTCGAACAGGCACTCGGCCAGGGACTTGGCCAGCTCCGTCTTGCCCACGCCGGTGGGGCCCAGGAACAGGAAGGAGCCGATGGGCCGGTTGGGATCGGCGATGCCGGCGCGGGAGCGGAGGATGGCTTCCGTCACCTTCTGCACGGCCTCGTCCTGGCCGATGAGCCGCTTGTGCAGATACTCGTCCAGATGCAGGATCTTCTCCCGCTCGCCCTCCATCAGCTTGCTGACGGGGATGCCCGTCCATTTGGCCACGATGCCGGAGATCTCCTCCTCGGTGACCGTGTCGTGGACCAGGGTATTCTGCTTGCTCTCCTCCGAGCGCTTCTCCGCCTCCTCCAGCTGCCGCTCCAGGGCAGGCAGGTCGGAGTATTTCAGCCGGGCCGCGGTCTCGTACTCGTAGCGCAGCTGGGCGCTTTCGATTTCCGCGTGCATCTTCTCGATCTCGGACTTGAGCCGCTTGACCTCGTCCACGCTGTTCTTCTCCGCTTCCCAGCGGGACTTCATGGCGTTGAACTTGTCTTTGAGATTGGCCAGCTCTTCCCGCAGCTTTTCCAGACGGTCCCGGCTCAGCTGGTCGTCCTCTTTCTTCAGCGCCATCTCCTCGATCTCCAGCTGCATGATCTTGCGGCGGATATCGTCCAGCTCCGCGGGCATGGAGTCGATCTCCGTGCGGATCAGCGCACAGGCTTCGTCCACCAGGTCGATGGCCTTGTCCGGCAGGAAGCGGTCGGTGATGTAGCGGTTGGACAGGGTGGCGGCGGCCACCAGGGCGTTGTCGTGGATGCGCACGCCGTGATAGACCTCGTAGCGCTCCTTCAGACCGCGCAGGATGGAGATGGTGTCCTCCACCGTGGGCTCGTCCACCTGCACCGGCTGGAAGCGCCGCTCCAGCGCCGCGTCCTTCTCGATGTACTTGCGGTACTCGTCCAGGGTGGTGGCGCCGATGCAGTGCAGCTCGCCCCGGGCCAGCATGGGCTTGAGCAGGTTGCCCGCGTCCATGCTG
>CACYWI010000121.1:2909-11814 GCA_902778045.1 uncultured Eubacteriales bacterium | reverse complement strand
TCCCTGTCAGGATTGTTTGCACTCTCCATTATACAGGTAAATCCACGTCCTTGCATCTTGGGGGTCACTACATATTGTCTGAGCGCAGCGAAGGATCTTCTTTGCATCATATTGTGGGGAGGCGACCTCTTCCGTCATTTGCTCCGCAGGCTCCGCAAATGCCACCTACCGCGGGCCTTCAGCCCAATCTTGCTAAAAACTCTCCACTGGAGGGTTTTCCGGGCGCTCGATGCCCCTGAATGGGAAGGCTTATGAACGCGGCAGCCACTATTCCTATTGCCTATTGCCTGTTCCCTCTCACAGATCGTAATACTCCCTCATATAATCATACACATCCTGCTTGGTGCCGGTGAAGGGACCGGGGGTCTCCATCTTCAGGGAGACCAGGGCGGCGGCATAGCGCAGCGATTCCTCGATGCCGTGGTTCAGGCGCATGGCCAGGTAGCCGGCAAAGGTGGTATCGCCACGGCCGGTGCGCCCGGTCAGGTTGCGAGGCTTCAGCGGCGCGCGGTACATCGTTTCGCCGTCATACAGGATCACCTCGGTATTGTGGGTGATCATGACCTCCTTCGCGCCCCAGGCGTGCAGCTGTTTGGCTGCGGTCTCGCGGTCGGAAACGCCGGTCAGGATCTCGGCCTCGGCGGCGTCGGTCTTCAGATAGCGGATCATGGGCAGGTACTTGCGCTTGTTGGGCCAGTCGTGGAAGGCCATCTGCGTTCCGTCATCCCGGCGCAGCAGGCACTGCACATCCACCGCGGCTTCGCCCAGAGTGGACAGGCGCTCGATCATCTCATCGCTGATGTCGCCGGCCATCAGGCCCGCCACATGATAGATCTTCGCATGTACGTCCGCGGGCAGGTCCTCCGGGGCGTAGGGCTCCACATGGCTGATCGCCCGGCAGGTGCGCCGCTCGCGGTCGGCGGTGTGGTATACGTTGGAAATGGAGGTGCAGGTGGCGCTGTCTACCGGGATCACCTCGATGCCCGGGCGGCTGGCAAAGGCGGCCACCGGGTCGGCGATGGCACGGTTGCCCTTGGCCAGCACCGCCACCTTCGCGCCGGTGGCGTCCGCCGCGAAGCCGGAGGCCAGCACGGCCCCGCCCACGACCCGCTCCTCGCGGCCGTCATAATCGGTGTTCACGTCCAGCGAAAGCTGGCCGACGATCAGGATATCGACATCTTTCAATGCTGTTTCCCCCTTGTCATATGGTTCCTGTCATGATTATATCGGTCCGCGGGGGCTTTGTCAATCGCGAAAGCGGGGGAATGGGAAATGTAAGCAGTTACATTTTGGATTTTTGGCTCGGATTTCTACAGCGATAACAAATTTGATGGAATATACAGATTTGAGCATGAAAAGACTTGCGTTATTGGGCAAAATGTGTTATGATATGTGTACTGAATCGGAAGCCTGGCTTTAGCGGGCTGAATAATAAGCACATGGAATGTAAGCGCTTGCATCGGAAGGGCGTGGTGGCGTGAAGGCGACGATTTACGATGTGTCGCGGCTCTCCGGCGTGTCCACCGCCACGGTTTCCAGGGCGTTCTCCGCGCCGGGCCAGGTGAAGGAGGATACCCGCCGGCGGGTGTACGAGGCCGCCAGCGCGCTGAAGTACACGCCCAACGCCATCGCGCGGGACATGGCGCTGCAGCGCAGCAACCGCATCGCCTACCTGATCTGCAAGCGGCAGGCGACCATACTGGATGAATTCTACGCCGGCATCTGCGAGGGCATCATGCGGCGGGCGAACGCGCTGAATCTGCAGCTGATCGTCTCCACCGCCGATGATTGGCGCCAGATGGCCGTCAACGCCCAGAGCAAGCAGGTGGAGGGCGTGATCCTGGGCGGCGACGCCGCACCGGAGCTGGTTTCCGAGTTCCAAGCCAGAAACACGTTCATCGTGCTGGTGAACAACCGCATGCGGGGCTTCGACCTGCCCTGCGTGGTGGCCGACGAGCGCGAGGGCATCCGCCTGGCGGCGCAGAGGCTGCACGCGGCGGGGCACAGGCGCATCGCGCTGATGATGGGCGGCTATTCGCCCTACATCGTGGGCGAGCGGTATGCCGGCTTTATCGAGGCCATGGCCTCGCTGGGGCTGCCGGTCAGCGACGCGGACGTCACGATGTGCGACCGCAGCGCCGCCAGCGCGGCCATGAGCGCCATGAAGCTGCTCTCAGGGCCGGACCGCCCCACGGCGGTGCTGGCTGTCAGCGACGTGGTGGCCGCGGGCGTGATGAAGGCGGCCCGGCGGCTGGGGCTGTCGGTGCCGGGCCAGCTGGCTGTGACGGGCTATGATGATTCCGCCATCTGCAACCTGCTGGAGCCGGAACTGACCAGCGTGCACGTGGACGTGCGCCGCATGGGCGAAACGGCGGTGGACCTGCTGCGCCAGGGTATGGACGGCGTCCAGACCCCGAGGATCACGGTGATTCCCACCAGGCTGGCCGAGCGGGGAACCGTGTAGGACGTATGGAACTGGATGTTGTTCGTCTTTTGACAGGATATACTGAACAAGGGTGGAGAGTGGAGATAAAGAATGCCCGGAAAACCGGAACATCGTATCCAGACGATTTGCACCAAAACTCCATTCTCCACACTCCACTCTCAAATAAAACTCCACACGCCACTCTCAAACAGGGAGGTTTGATTCGATGAACGCCAAGAGACATGCCGTGACGGCGGCGAAGGGACTGGTGTGCGCGCTGCTTTTGATCGTGGCGCTGTTTCCGATCTACTGGATCGTGGCCATGGCCATACGGCCCACCAGCGAGATGACGGGCCACATCTCCGTTATACCCCATTCGCTGACGCTGGAGCACTTCAAGCAGCTGTTTGTGGAGCGGGGCTTCGGCAGCAGCGTGGTCAACAGCCTGCAGACCACGCTGATCTCCACGGTGATCTCGCTGGCCATCGGCCTGTGCACGGCGTACATCATCGCCCGCAGCCGCTTCCGCATGGCTATCAAAAAGCCGCTGACCTATTGGATCCTGCTGGTGCGCGTGCTGCCGCCGGTGGCCTTCACCATCCCGCTGTACACGCTGTTTTCCAAGATGGGCGTGCTGTATTCCAAGGTGCCGGTGGTGCTGGCCTGCATACTGATCAACATCCCGCTGATCATCTGGTTCATGATCAGCTTTTACCAGGATCTGCCGGTGGACATCGACCAGTCCGCCCAGATCGACGGCGCCACCGAATGGCAGCTGTTCACCCGGATCATACTGCCGCTGGTGCTGCCGGGCATCGCCGCCATCGCCATGCTGTCGTTCATGTACGCCTGGAACGAATACACCTATTCCATCATATTCGTGCAGACGCCCCGCAACTACACGGTGCCGCTGACGCTGGCTGTGCTGAATACCGAGGATAACCTGACCAACTTCGGCCTGGTGGCGTCGGGTGGCGTGATCTCGGTGATCCCCATTACACTGTTTGTGATCTTTGCGCAGAACTACCTGATCTCGGGTCTGTCAAGTGGTGCTGTCAAAGAATAACACAATATCGAACCACCAATCAACAAGGAGGAGAAACGAACATGAAGAAACTGCTTGCGATGATCCTGGTACTGATGCTGGCCATGACCATGGTCGGCGCGCTGGCGGACGCCCCCACCAAGATGACCCTCATCCTGCGCGGCGGCACCTATGGCGACGTGATCAAGGCCTGCCTGCCCGCCTTTGAAGCCGAGCACAATGTGGAGTGCGAAGTGCTGGACCTGAGCTTCGACGAGCTGCACAGCAAGATCGCCCTGAACGCCCCGAACCCCACCGGCGAGTACGACCTGTGCATGGTCGACGGCTCCTGGATGGCTGAGTTCACCGCCAACAACGTGCTGGCGAACCTGTCCGAGATGGGCTACAGCTTCGACGAGGACGTCATCCCCGCCACCACTGACATCTGCGTGGTCGACGGCAACATTTACCTGGCGCCCTACTTCGGCAACGTGACCGTCATGCTGTACAACAAGCAGCTGATCGCCGACGCCGGCTATGCCCCCGAGGACATCGACACCTTCGCCGACCTGAAGGACATCGCCGAGAAGACCAACGCCGCCGGCAAGATGGGCTTCCTGATCCGCGGCGGCAGCGGCGACAACATCGTCTCCGACTTCATCCCGCACCTGCTGGTGCACGGCGGCTGGGTGGTTGACGAGAACAACCAGCCCACCGTGAACACCCCCGAGTTCAAGGCCGCCTTCGAGAACTACATCGAGCTGTACAAGCTGGGCGGCACCATGGACAAGGACGATATCGTGGCGGCCATCGACAACGGCGACGCGGCCCTGGGCCAGGGCTGGCCGGGCTGGTACGTGCCCACCGCCGACAGCAACGCCAACTACGTGGTCATCCCCACCAAGCTGGACGACGCTGACGAAGCCAAGAACACCTCCATGTACGGCGTGTGGACCATCGGCGTCTGCAACAACGCCCCCAACAAGGAGCTGGCCCTCGAACTGCTGAAGTACCTGATGGATCCCGAGGTGCAGCTGAGCACCGTGGATCTGGGCGGCGTGCCCTGCCGTTACAGCTGCCTGACGAACGAGGACGTGCTGGCCAAGTTCCCCCACCTGAAGACCGTGTGCGGCGCGCTGGAGACCGGCGTGTATCGCCCCGTGATCGAGCAGTGGGCCGAGTTCACCGAGACGCTGGGCATGGAGATGGACGCCGTCATCCAGGGCGTGAAGACCATGGACCAGGGCCTCTCTGACGCCCAGGCCGCGCTGGAGATGCTGATGATGTAAGAGCGTGTTTCCGCAATGCCCGAAGCGCATTTTCGGCGCCTCCCGGCATTTTGAAGCCCACTCTGCCACAATCTACCGGAGGGGGAGCTGATCCCCCTCCGGGTTCCCCAAGACCCACACAGAACAGCAAAGGAGGCTGTGCGCGTTCGGCGCACGGAATAACATGAAGCACAATGCTCTTTCGCGGCGCGAGGCCCGGGCATCCGATGCCTCCGAGCGCGCGTTTCCGCGGTTGATGATCGCGCCAACCGTGCTGGTTATGGCGGCGCTCACGGCCTATCCGCTGGTCTATACCTTTATCTACAGCTTTACCGACTACCAGTACCTGAAGGGCACCGAGGCGGCGAAGAACGTGGGGCTGAAGAACTACGCCATGCTGCTGCAGAACGGCTATTTCCGCCAGGCCATGGTCAACACCGTGAAGTTCACGCTGATGGCCGTGGTGCTGGAGATGGTGATCGGCCTGCTGATCGCTGTGTTCGTCAAGAGCCTGAAGCGCGGCCAGAAGGTCATGCGCACGCTGCTGCTGCTGCCCTACCTGCTGCCCACCGTCACCGTGGCGCTGAGCTGGCGGATGATGCTGTCCTCCAACTATGGCATCGTCAACCAGATTCTGGAGAGCATGCACCTGCCGGTGTACAACTGGTTTATGGACATCAAGACGGCCTTCGGCACGGTGCTGCTGATCGACGTGTGGCAGAACGTGCCCTTCGTGTTCCTGCTGCTGTACGCCAGCCTGCAGGGCGTGTCCATGAACCAATACGAGGCCGCGAAGATCGACGGCGCCAACGTGGTGCAGCAGTTCTTCCACATCACGATCCCCAACATCAAGAACGGCATTGCCCTGTGCGCGCTGCTGCGCACCATCGATACCTTCCGCCTGTTTGAGAAGGTCAACATCCTCACCGGCGGCGGCCCCGCCGGCACCACCAGCACCATCACCCAGTTTTTGTACAACTACGGCATCAAAAATCTGAAGTTCGGCTTCGGCAGCGCCGGCGCCATCGTGATGACCGTGCTGGTGCTGATCCTGTCCAGCTTCTACATCAAGCGGGCGATACACTGATATGAATAGCTTGAAGATAACGTTTGTGAACGTGGGCTATGGCGAAGCCATACTGGTCCGGCAGCCGGAATCCGGCTTTGTGATGCTGATCGACGCGGGCAGCGCCGAGGCGGGTGAGTACGCGGACAGCGCCTCCGGCCGGATCACGACGGACGCCTACCTGAATGCCATCGGCCTCGATCACATCGATTTGATGATTTCCACCCACATCCATGAGGATCACCTGTGCGGCATGGTGCCCGTGGCCGAAAGGCTGTGCCCGAAGGCCCTGTGGCAGACGCTGCCGCCGGGCTTCACGGATACCGATATGCGGGATATCGACCCGGCCATCGCGCCGAATCCCTCCGCCAGCAAGTTCATCCGTGCGCTGAACGACGCGCGCAGGCTGTTCGCCCTCGTGCGCAGGGCCGGCGGCGAGTTGCGGCGGGTGTGCGCCGGCGAGACCGCCGAGCCCTGCCCGGGGCTGACTGGCCAGGCTGGACGCGGCGATGAACAACTATTCGCTGATCCTGCTGCTGGAATTCGGCGGCGCGCGGGTGCTGCTGCCCGGGGACACCAATGCCGCGGGCTACGGCGACATCCCCGCCGATTCGCTGCGGGCGGACCTGTTCAAGGTGGGCCACCACGGCCAGAAGGACGGCGCGGACGTCGCGCTGGTGGACGCCGTGCGGCCGAGGCTGACGGTGTGCTGCGCCAGCAGCGACCGCCGCTACAACAGCGCGGACCCGGCGCTGATGGACCTGCTGCGCTGCCGCGGCTCGGGGCTGCTGTTCTCCGACTGCCCACCGGTCGCGGGGGAGGACATACCGCCCCACAACGCGCTGACCATCACCATCGACGAAGCCGGCGGCATGACCAGTGCATACGAGAACGTGTAGGAAACCGTGATTGCCGGCGTCCTTCCAGAAGGGCGCCGGCAATCATTATGCCTTGTTTTTCTTGTAATGCGTGCTTTATTATGGTAGAATATTTCCAACCTGTCAAACGCTGTTCATTTGGACCAGGAAAGAGGATGAACTTATGCTGAAAGCCCGCGAAAAGTTCCATTCCGCCAACGGAAAGCGGCTCGTGCTGATCGTCGATGACGAGCTGGTGAACCGGGAGCTGCTGAAGCTGGTCCTGGAGGATGATTACCGCGCGTTGACCGCATCGGACGGCGAAACGGCGCTGGAGATCATCCGCGAGCACAGGGATACGCTGTCGCTTGTACTGCTGGATCTGCTGATGCCCGGCATGCACGGTCTGGACGTGATCCGCGCCATGCGGGAGGACCCGGAGCTGCGGCACATCCCGGTGATCGTGCTCACGGCGGACCAGAAATCGGAGGTTCAGAGCCTGAAGCTGGGCGCGGCGGACTTCATCTCCAAGCCCTATCCCGATCGGGAGGTCATACTGGCCCGCGTGACGCGCACCATCGAGCTTTCCGAGGATCGGGACATCATCCAGTCCACCGAGCGCGACAGCCTGACGGGGCTGTACAACCGGGAATACTTCTACCGCTACGCCCAACAGTTCGACCAGCATCACAAGGATATGGAGATGGACGCCATCGTGATGGACGCCCACCACTTCCGCATGATCAACGAGCGCTACGGCAAGGCCTACGGCGACGATGTGCTGCGCCGCATCGGCGAAAGGGTGCGGGAGATGGTGCGGGATTCCGGCGGCATCGTGTGCCGCAGGGAGGCGGACACCTTCCTGATCTACTGCCCACACCGCGAGGATTATCACGAGGTGCTGGAGAGCGCCTCCGTGGGCTTGACCGGCGAAGGCGGCAACCGGGTGCGCCTGCGCATGGGCGTGTACGCCAACGTGGACAAGACCATCGAAATGGAGCGCCGGTTCGACCGCGCCAAGATGGCGGCGGACACGCTGCGCAGCAACTATATAAACAGCGTGGCGCTGTACGACAACGCGCTGCACGAATCCGAGATCTACGCCGAGCGGCTGCTGGAGGACTTCCAGGACGCGCTGAACAAACGGCAGTTCAAGGTGTACTACCAACCCAAGTTCGACATCCGGCCCGATGTGCCCATATTGGCCAGCGCCGAGGCCCTGGTGCGATGGGTGCACCCGGAGCTGGGCTTCATCAGCCCAGGCATCTTCATACCGCTGTTTGAGGAAAACGGCCTGATCCAGCAGCTGGACCTGTATGTCTGGCGCGAGACCGCCGCCCAGATCCGCGATTGGAAGCGGCGGCTGGGCATCTCGGTGCCGGTGTCGGTGAACGTTTCCCGCGTGGATATGTACGACCCCAACCTGGTCGATACCTTCAAGCGTCTGCTGGACGAATTCGGCCTCACCAGCGACGAGCTGCTGTTGGAAATCACCGAATCCGCCTATACCCAGGATTCCAACCAGATCATCGGCAAGGTGAACCACCTGCGCGACCTGGGCTTCCACATCGAGATGGATGACTTCGGCACAGGCTATTCCTCGCTGAACATGATCTCCACGCTGCCCATCGACGCGCTGAAGCTGGACATGACCTTCATCCGCAACGCCTTCAAGGACGGCGGCGACACCCGGCTGATCGAGGTGATCATCGATATCGCGGACTATCTGCGCGTGCCCGTGATCGCCGAGGGCGTGGAGACCGAGGAGCAGCTGAACACCCTGAAGGTCATGGGCTGCGACCTGGTGCAGGGCTATTACTTCTCCAAGCCCGTGCCGCCCGAGGAGTACGAGACCTTCATCGTGGAGAAGAAGCGCCGCCTGGCCGAGCCGGAGCAGAGCGTCGAGGATGACCGTTCGGTGGACGAATGGATCGAGCAGGAGGTGCGCGCGACCAACCGGGACGACCACCACAGCGTGATCGGCGTCAGCAATTTGGACTCCCAGATCGGGCAGGAGCGCCGGATCAAGACCGTCGCGGCCGGCAAGGTGCCCTTCGCCAGCATCGCCCAGGCCCTGGCGGCGGACTATTTCAGCATCTACTATGTGGATATCGAGACCGACCGTTTCATCGAATACTCCGCCGACACCAGCTACGACAGCCTGGGCATCGAGAAGGAGGGCGGGGACTTCTTCAACCTCAGCCGCCGGAACATACTGCGGGTGGTGCATCCGGAGGACCACGACAAGATCCTCTCCGCCTTCAC
>CACYWI010000121.1:0-2835 GCA_902778045.1 uncultured Eubacteriales bacterium | reverse complement strand
GCGGACTACTTCAGCATCTACTATGTGGACACCGAGACGGACCGCTTCATCGAATACTCCGCCGACGCGGAATACGACAGCCTGGGCATCGAGAAGGAGGGCGAGGACTTCTTCAACCTCAGCCGCAAGAACATCGCCCGCGTGGTGCACCCGGAGGATATGGACAAGATCCTTTCCGCGTTCACGAAGGAGAATCTGCTGGCCGAACTGGAAAAGACCGGCACGTTCACGCTGAACTACCGGCTGATGTTCGGCAACCAGGTGAACTACGTGGCCATGAAGGCCACCCGCCTGTCTGACGAGAACGACCCTCACATCGTGATCGGCGTGAACAACATCAACGTCCAAATCCAGCGCCAGCTGGACTACGACGCCGCCCGCGCCCAGAGTGACGTCTATTCCCGCATCGCCCAGGCCCTGGCCCGGGAGTACTACAGCATCTACATGGTCAACGCCGAGACCGATGAGTTCATCGAGTATTCCTCCAACGCCGCCTACCAGGAGCTGCAGGTGGAGCACAACGGCGTGGAG
Source organism: uncultured Eubacteriales bacterium (assembly GCA_902778045.1). Lineage (GTDB taxonomy): Bacteria > Bacillota > Clostridia > Christensenellales > Aristaeellaceae > UBA2862. The sequence continues at coordinate 2,304 of CACYWI010000121.1, read as the reverse complement.
TTCTTCAAGAACTGCCGCCGCAACGTGCTGCGCCTGGTGTACCGGGAGGACCTGGAAAAGGCCCTGGCCGTGTGGGACAAGGACCGCCTGATGCCGGAGCTGGAGGGCGGCAGGACCTTCTCCACCACCTACCGGCTGATGATCGACGACGAGCCGGTGTACATCAACTGCAAGGTCATCCGCATGGTGGACGAGATGAACCGCCAGCATATCATCGTCGCCGTCAGCAACGTGGACGAGCAGATGAAGCGCGAGCGCGAGTTGACCGTCGTCCGCGAGAAGGCCAACAAGGACGCCCTGACCGGCGTGAAGAGCAAGCACGCCTACGTGGACGCGGTGGCGGAGCTGAATACCAACATCGAGCTGGGCAGGGGAGTGCCCTTCTCGGTGGTCGTGTGCGACGTGAACGGCCTGAAGGCCGTCAACGACACGCTGGGCCACCACGCTGGCGACAAGCTGATCCAGGACGCCTCGCGGTTGATCTGCGAGACTTTCAAGCACAGCCCGGTGTACCGGGTGGGCGGCGACGAGTTCGTGGTGATCGCCAGCGGCCAGGACTACGAGCAGCGGGTGGTGCTGATCTCCGAAATGGCCGAGCGCAACCGCCACAACCGGGAGACGGGCGGCGTGGTCATCGCCTGCGGCACCGCCGACTGGCGACCGGGAGAGGACGACCGCTTCGAGGCGGTGTTCGACCGGGCGGACAATGCGATGTATGAGAACAAGACCCAGCTGAAGATCCGGCGATAAACCGAGGGGGAAGGCTTTCATGTCAATGAACGATCAGGTCCCGCGCATACCTGTACGATACGGACTATCGCGGCGGCTCCATCGCCGAAAGCGCCCGGGTGCGCTCCGAGAGCTTCCTGGTGCCCGGCGACCGGGAGCGCTATGATGAGATCTTCCGCCTGGAGCGGCTGGTGGAGCACTATTACAAGGGCGAAGGTCCCGCGGTGTTCGTGGGCTACTGCCGCAGGCAGTCCGGCCGCCAGTGCTTTGTGAAGTTCTCCGGCTCCGCCGCCATCGATCCCGTCTCGGGCGACGTGTTCGCCTTCGGCGTGGAGACGGAATAAAACACCGAGAAGGTCACCGAGGTGCTGAACCAGCGCGTGCTGGCCCAGCAGTACGACATGGTCTCCTATATCGTGGGCGACCATTACGGCGTGGTGATCGGCGATTCCGCCAACATCAAGCGGGGCAACATCTTCCCGAAGCAGCGGGACGGCGTCTATTCCGAATACATCAACAACCAGGTGATTCCCGCGGCCTCGACCGCCGTGCACGACCCGGAGCAGCTTCGCCGCGCGCTGGCCGCCGAGACCGTGGTCAAGGCGCTGGAGACGAACGACACCTACACCGTGGACGTGACCTGCGAGGATGACGGCGAGCTGTTCTTCAAGCGCTTCACCTATTACCTGGTGGACCGGGAGGCCAAGTTCTACCTGGTGCTGAAGTCCGATATCACCGACGTGCTGCGCGAGGAACGGGAGCGCAACATGGCCCTCGCCGACGCGCTGCAGGTGGCGGAGCAGGCCAACGCGGCCAAGACCAGCTTCCTTTCCAACATGAGCCACGAGATCCGCACCCCGATGAACGCCATCATCGGCCTGGACAGCATCGCCCTGCAATCGCCGGACCTGACGCCCCAGACCCGGGAATACCTGGAAAAGATCGGCGGCAGCGCGCGGCACCTGCTGGGCCTGATCAACGACATACTGGACATGAGCCGCATCGAATCGGGCCGCCTGGTCCTGCGGAAGGAGGAGTTTTCCTTCTCCGCCATGCTGGAGCAGATCATCACCATGGTGCAGGCCCAGTGCCGGGAAAAGGGGCTGGAGTTCGAATGCCGCGTCCTCGGTCAGGTGGCGGACAACTACATCGGCGACGCATGAAGCTGAAGCAGGTGATCATCAACATCCTGTCGAACGCCATCAAGTTCACCGATGCCCCCGGCTCTGTGACGCTGACCATCGAGCAGACGGCGAAGTTCGAGGGCAATTCCACACTGCGCTTCGTGATCGCGGACACCGGCATCGGCATGGACGAGGCCTTCATTCCCCGCATCTTCGATGCCTTCACCCAGGAGAACAGCAGCCGCAGCAGCAAGTTCGGCAGCACCGGCCTGGGCATGGCCATCACCAAGAACATCGTGGAGATGATGAACGGCACGATCTCGGTCACCTCCCGCAAGGGCGAGGGCTCGGTATTCACCGTGACGATCACCCTGCGCGACGGCAGCGTCAGGCCCGGCGGCGAATTCGTAAAGCCCAAGGACATGCGCGTGCTGGTGGTGGACGACGATCC
>CACYWI010000120.1 GCA_902778045.1 uncultured Eubacteriales bacterium | reverse complement strand
AGCACGCCGCCAGCGTTCGTCCTGAGCCAGGATCAAACTCTGATGTTTAATCCTTACTTGTCCTCAGCGTTCCCCCTTCGGCTCGCCAAAGCCTCCGGTCTCTCGCTTCGTCCAAGCGTTTAACTCTTAGAATTCTGACTCTTCTCTCGTCTTTGTCTGTATCGTTTTCAAGGTTCGCTCGCTGTCCGCTCCGGCGCTTTTCAGTGCCCTCGCTCGTGACAGCTTGCACAGTATATCAAAATGCGATTGCCTTGTCAACACCCATTTTGGCATTTTTCTGAATCTTAACCTTCAAAGCCCTTCTGAGGGCCTTTTTCGCGGAAAAGCTGCATACGCTGTGGGGAAATGCAGGATGAACGTAGTTTCATAATATATCCGACGTAGACAAGGGGGCTTATCCATGAAAAAACGCCTCTGCGCGCTGTGTCTTGCGCTGCTGGTCCCGATGGCGATATGCGCCGCCCGCTTCCTGCCGCCGGACACCCGGACCCTGGTGGCTGAGAAGTACGCGGGCTGGAGCGGCGTGCTGCGGCTGTGGGTGGTCGAGGGCTGGGCGGAGGGCTCGCCGGGCTTCCCGGCATGGCTGAACCGCTGCGCGAGCCGCTTCGAAAAGCGGCATCAGGGCGTGTACGTACAGCCCCGGTTCGTGGATGCCGGAGCCGTCGCCGCCATGAACGACAGCGGCATACCCCGCCCGGACATGCTGCTGGTCCCGCCGGGGCTGCTGTCCTCTCCGGAGGGCCTCCTTCCGCTGACCGCGCCGGAAAGCCTGCGCGCGTCGCTGGCCCGCTGCGGCGCGTGGGGCACCGCGATCTATGCCGTGCCGGTGGCGATGGGCGGCTATCTGTGGGCCTGGAACACCGGGCAGCTCGATGCCCTGCCGAACAGCTGGCGCGACGCCGGGGCCGTGCCCGCCGCCCTGCCGCCCGAGACCTGGCTGCACTGGGACGCGGCGCTGCTGGCGCTTTGCGCGGGGCGATACCCGGATGCGCAAGGTGAAACTACCGGGGATGGCATCCCCACACTGCCGGGCATGGATCTCGGCCTCGCCCCGGTAAGGACACCCGCGCCCACGGCGACACCCGTCCCGGAGGAAGGCATCCTGCTGCCCTGCAGGCTGCCCGATGGATTTCAGTTCGCGGCGGACGCGTGGCAGCAGTTCATCAACGGCGAGGCGGCGGCCATGCCCGTCACCCAGCGGGAGGTCCGTCGGCTGCAGGCGCTGTCTGACCGGGGCAGGGGACCGGACTGGAAGCTGAGCCCCGGCGCGGCGGCGTTCACGGACCAGCTGCTGTGCCTGGCCATCGTGGACGGTCCGGACCGTGACGAGCAGGCGGCGCTGTGCGCGGAATTCCTCGCTACCCTGTTGGACGATGACAGCCAGAAAACGCTGTGCCGTGCCCCGGCCTTTGGCGTGACCCTGGCCCCGTCGGGCTATGACGCCGCCGATCCCCTTTCGGTCGTGGACGACACACTGCGCGATCCTGGGCTTCGGATCCCAAATTGCTTCGACGGGAAATGGCCAGGAGCCTGCGCCGGGATCGTTCGGAAATTTACAGATGGAGCCGGCGAGGCATGGCAGCTTTGGCCCCTGCTGGCAGATCGGTTGTCTGAAAATCCGAACATTCAGAATGGCATTCAGTGAAAACCACAGCTTTTTGTTTTCCAAATAATGCCTTATATATAGGAAGAAACCCGGACAAAAAACGACGAAATCGTGACAGGGCCTTGAGCATATCTGAGAAGTGTGGTATAATTATATGGGGTATGGTGCGCGCACGCGCTCAAGGCCCTGACGTGTATACGGAGGCTTCCATGAAATCGTTTATTCCACAGGATATGCGTTCAAGAACGCTGTCCAACCTCATCGTCGTGTGTGTCGGCGTCGTGCTGGCCATTGGGCTTTTGCACGTGAAGCAGTTGTGGTCTGCCCTTTCGGCGCTGATCCACACTGTAATGCCCTTCATCGTCGGCTTTGCGATCGCCTTTTTGCTGCTGCCCATCGTTAAACGGGTGGAAACGCTGTTCGGCAAGGTATTGTCGCGGAAAAAACCCCATCCGAAGCTGTGCCGCATGCTGGCGACGATCATCGCCTACATCGTAATGCTGGCGCTGATGGCCGGCTTCTTCGCCATACTGGTGCCCCAGCTGATCACCTCCATCAAATCGATCCTGCAATACGTGCGCAGCTTCATAGACTCAAACCGCGAAACCATCAACCAGCTGCTGCTGAAATACGAATTCCTGAGCTTTGAGGGCGAGAAGCTGGTCATCGCATGGGAGAACGTGGCTTCCCAGGCGATGAACTACACATCGCTGCTGGTGGACAACCTGATGGCCATCTCCAACAGCATCTACACCGTCGTGTTCCAGCTGTTTGTGGGCATGGTGGCGGCCTTCTACCTGCTGATGGACAAGGAAAAGTTCTGTGCCCAAGTCAAGAAGCTGTGCTACAGCCTGTTCAAGCCCGACACCTGCCAGCTGCTGATCCACTGGACCCGCAAGGCCCACCGGATCTTCGCCGGATTCCTCACCGGCAAGATCCTGGATTCGATGATCATCGGCGTGATCTGCTATGTGTGCATGCTGATCTTCGGCATCGAATACCCGCTGCTGATCAGCGTGATCGTGGGCGTCACCAACATCATACCGTTCTTCGGGCCGCTGATCGGCGCCATTCCCTGCGCGCTGATCCTGCTGCTGGTCAATCCGCTGAGCGCGCTGTGGTTCCTGGTGTTCATCGTGATCCTGCAGCAGCTGGACGGCAACCTGATCGGCCCGTTCATACTGGGCGATTATGTGGGGCTGTCGCCCTTCTGGATCATGCTTTCCATTATGATCGGCGGCGGGTTGTTCGGCTTTGCCGGCATGCTGCTCAGCGTGCCGCTGTGCGCGCTGGTCTACGCCATCGTACAGGTGGTCATGGAGGCCCGGCTGCGCAAGCGGAATCTGCCCACGGAAAGCGAAAGCTACATCCAAGCCCCCGAAAACCTACAGGAGGATAAAAAAGCGTGAAGCACCTGATATTTGATTGCGGCGGCGTGCTGGTCTATCCCCGCCTGGGCGACTGGAAGCTGCCCTACCGGATGGCGGAGATCCTCGGCGCGCGGTCGAAGGACATCTATACCTCCCGCTTCCTGCTGGCCCAGCGCCAGTGCGAGCAGTGGCTGGACGAGGCGCAGCTCGTGCCGGACACGGCGGAGGAGCGCCGCCTGCGCCTGGAGTACATCCGCGCCATCGATGAAAAGATGGAGTGGCGCCTGTCCCTGGCCGATATCAACACGCTGGCCGCCGATTTCACAGAGAATCCCCGCCGCTACGGCTTCTTCACCGATGTGCAGCCATGGCTGCTGCGCTGGAAGGAGCGCTATTCCCTGGGCATGCTGTCCGACGCCATGCCCTCGATCCTGGTGTTCATGAAGCAGCAGGGCCTGCTGGACCTGTTCAACGCCGCGGTAATCTCCACCCAGGTAGGCGCGATCAAGCCGGACAAGCGCATGTACGAGGCCATACTGAACGCGCTGAACGCCGCGCCGGAGGACTGTCTGTTCGTGGACGACCGGCCCTGCAACCTGGAGGGCGCCGTTGAAATGGGCATGCGCGCCGTGCAGATGGCCCGGCCCGCCTGCCTGCCGGAGGCGATATGGGAGGGCCCCGTGGCACACAGCTTCAAGGAACTGGACGGCCTGCTGGGCCAGTAAGGAGCGCCGCGGTGCCAACCCTGCCGATTGAGTTTATCGAGAATATGCGAAAAATGCTGGGCGATGAGACCCCGGCATTTTTGCGCGCGCTGGAGGAGGCGCCGGCGCTGGCGCTGCGACTGAACCCAAAGCGCGCCGGGGCGGAGGCCGCCGCCCTGCCCTTCACCGACGGGCCGGTGCCCTGGGCCGAATGGGGCCGCTATCTCAAGCCCGCGCCTGACGCGCGGCCCGGCGCGTCCGTCGCCCATGCGGCGGGGGCCTTTTACCTGCAGGAGGCCAGCGCCATGGCCAGCGCTGCCGTGCTGGACGCGCGGTCAGGCGAGCGTGTGCTGGACCTGTGCGCCGCACCCGGTGGCAAGAGCACCCAGATCGCCGCGTCGATGGGGGATTCGGGGCTGCTGATCTCCAACGACCCGGAGCCCGCCAGGGCCAAAGCGCTGGCCGGGAACCTGGAGCGCATGGGCGCGGCCAACGCCGTGGTGGTGAACGCCCTGCCCGCAAGGCTTGCCGAGCGCTGGCCCGGTTCTTTCGACGCCCTGCTGGTGGACGCGCCATGCTCCGGCGAGGGCATGTTCCGCCGGGAGCCCGCCGCCCGGGAGGAATGGAAGCCGGCATCCCCGGCGGGCTGTGCCAAGCGGCAGGCGGAGATCCTGGACTGCGCCGCCGCGATGGTGCGCCCCGGTGGGCGGCTGGTATACTCCACCTGCACCTTCAACGCGCTGGAGAACGAGGACAGCGTGGCCGGCTTCCTGGAGCGACACCCCGATTTTGCCCCGGAGGACTTCAGCCTGCCCGGAGTCGGCGACAGCCACGGCGGCATGCTGCGCCTGTTCCCCCACCGGTTGCGGGGCGACGGCCACTTCGTGGCGAAGCTGCGCAGGGCGGGGGACGCCGAACCTGTCCCGGCCCCGGCAGCCCGGCCCGATCGCGACGCCGCGCGTGCCTTCGACACCCTCGCAAGGGAGGTCTGCCACCCGGACGCGCTGCCCCGGGACATGGCTCTGTTCCTGCTCGGCGACCGGCTGTACGCCCGCCCGACTGCCTGCCCGGATACCCGGGGGGTGCGCGTGGTCTCGCCTGGGCTGTGCCTGGCAAGGCTGGGCCGCAGCCACGTGGAACCGGAGCACGCCCTGGCCATGGCGATGGATCCAGCAGCGGCCCGGCGCCGCGCGGTGCTGGACGATGCCCAGGCCCGGGCCTATCTTCGGGGCGAGGCCCTGCCCTTCGAGGGCGAGCGTGGCTGGACGCTGGTCACCTTCAGGGGCATGCCCCTGGGCTGGGGCAAGGCATCGGAGGGCACGCTGAAGAACCACCTGCCCAAGGGCCTGCGCCGACACGGCTGAAGCGGACGGTTATAGCGAATTTTTATGCATTTTTCGGCCAAAAAAGTGCGATTTGAAATTGACAATTCGCCATTATCCCTGTATACTATAACCAGTTGTAATTTATCCATAATTTTTCTTGAAAGGGGTTATCACAATGGCCGGAAAGTTTGTCATTATCACCGCGAAAAACGGCGAATTTACCTTCAACCTGAAGGCGTCCAACGGCGAGGTCGTGCTCACCGCCTCTGAAACCTATCCCAACATGGGCACATGTGAAAACGGCATCGCCTCTGTGAAAAAAAACTCCGGTGTGCACATTGAGGACCAGACCCGTGAGGAGAAGCAGACCAACCCCAAGTACGAGCTGTACAAGGACAAGGCCGGCGAGTTCCGCTTCCGCTTGAAGGCCGCCAACGGCGAGATCATCGGCAAGTCCGAGAGCTACAAGGCCAAGGCCAGCGCCAAGAAGGGCATCGCCTCCATCGCCAAGAACGCGCCCGACGCCCCCATCGTGGTCATCGAGCCGGACGAGAAGTAATCGTCGCTTACAGAAAAGCCGCCCTCGGGCGGCTTTTCTGTTGACATCGCTCATCAAAAGCATTTATAATATAGGCTATGAAAGAATCGAGATTTTTATCCAACGTGCACACCCACACCACCTTTGCGGACGGTCGGGACACCGCCGGGGAGATGGTACAGGCGGCGCTGAAGCTGGGCTTTCACACGCTGGGCTTCTCCGAGCACGGTCACGCGGATTACGATGATTGCAGCATGGCCCCGGAGCAGGAGCCGGAATACCGGGCGGAGATTCGCCGGCTCCGGGAGGCGTACAGGGGCCGGATCCACATACTGCTGGGCTATGAGCACGACTGGTTCTCCCCTGCGGATGTGTCGGAATACGATTACACCATCGAATCGGTGCACTATCTGCCCGCGGGCGGGGAGATGTTCAGCGTGGACTGGACCCGCCCGAAGCTGGAGGACGCCATCAAGCGCCACTACGGCGGCGACTCCTACGCCATGTGCCGGCACTACTTCGACGTGGTTTGCCAATCCATCCAGGGCACGCAGGCCGACATACTGGGCCATATCGAGCTGGTCATGAAGTTCAACGAGGCCCGGGACCTGTTCGACGACGCCGACCCCCGCTACCTGGGCCCGGCGCTGGAATGCGCGGAGCTGGCCGCCCGCAGCGGCAGGCTGGTGGAGGTGAACACCGGGGCCATCGCCCGTGGCTACCGCAGCCAGCCCTATCCCGGCGAGGCCATGCTGCGGCGCATCCATGAATGCGGCGGGCGGATCATGCTCTCCAGTGACTGCCACAATTCGGACTACCTGGACTGCCGTTTCCCCGAGGC
>CACYWI010000119.1 GCA_902778045.1 uncultured Eubacteriales bacterium | reverse complement strand
GCCGTAGATGCCGTCGAAGCCGCCGGCGTCATAGCCGACCTCCTTGATGATCTGCTGCATCGCGCGCACGTTCTCGCCGCGGTCGCCCTTCTCCAGGATGGTGCCGGCGTCGATCGCCTCGTGCTGCTCGAAGCCGCAGCCCTGGCACACGCGCACGCGCTCGCCGGACTCGGTGCGGGTCATGGGCTTCACGATCTGCCAGGGGCCGTAGTCGTGCTGCAGGTCCTCGATGGTCTGGGGCCAGGCCACGCCGTCAGGGTTCAGGTTGCGGTCCTGCTGGTACTTCATCAGCGCCTTCTCGGTGCCGCCGCCGAACATGCCGTCCGCGCCGCCGGCGTTCAGATAGCCCTGCTCCACCAGCAGCTGCTGGATGTCGCGCACCGCATCGCCGCGGTCGCCCTTGCGGATGGTGCCCTCGGGATCAAAGCTCGGTGGTCTTGCCGCAGACCGCGCACACCTTGGCGCGCACGCCGGCGGAGTGGTCGGTGGGCTCGGTGATCACCTGGTATTCGTACTCATGGGGCAGCATATCCAGCGCCTGGGTCTTCACCGCGCCGCAGACCTTGCAGGTGTGCTCGCGCTCGCCCTTTTCGGTGCAGGTGGGCTCCTTGGTCATGGTCCAAGAGCCGAAGGTATGCTCATCATAGAACTCCTCGGTCTCCTTCTTGCCGCAGACCGAGCAGGTGCGGGTGCGCTCGCCCTTCTTGACGCAGGTGGCCTCCTTGGTCACCTTCCACTTGCTCCAGTCGTGGCCCAGCTTTTCGATGGTATCCGACTGCTTCTTGCCGCAGATGGAGCAGGTGCGGGTGCGCTTGCCGGACTCGGTGCAGGTGGCCTCTTCCTTGACCTTCCACTTGCCCCAGTCGTGCTTGCAGTATTCCTGGGGAACCTCCTCCACCAGGTGCTTGGCGACCACCCAGCCGATCTTCTGGCCGCCGTTCTTGGTATCCTCGATCAGTATGCCGTACCATTCCTTGTCCTTGGTGATCTGATCGACGATCACCAGGTCGCCGCCCTTCAGCTTCTTGAGCACCTTGGATTCCTTGTCAGGCTTTTTGTAGGCGTTCAGGGTGTCGCGGTTGACATAGAGCGGGTTTGTGCCCTTGTAAACCTTGGTTTCCTTGTCGGCTGCCAGCGCGGTAAACGCCGGCACGGCCAGCACCAGCGCAAGCGCCAGCGCGAGAGCCATCTTCAGCCATCTGTTCATGATCCGATCCTCCTTTAAATCCTTATACTTCCCCGGCGGCCTTCGGCCGCCGATCGCCCTGTGGCATACGCCATCATTTTACCACGAAAGCGACATTCATACAAGATACACATGCGGGTTTTTTGATACAAAATTGCGGTACGCTACGGCGAATCACCCTCGCCGATGTCGGTGATGCCCGGGCCCACGTTCGGCACGAAGTGGGAATACACCATATCCCCGGCAAAGCAGGTCAGCAGCGCCAGGCAGATCGGTATCAGTATCCTGGGCCGTATATGGGTCACCATGCGGTCGATCAGCGGCACCATGAAGTAGATGGCCGCCATGCCGCCCACCGCGAACATCGCCAGGCCCTCGCCGCAGATGCGGCCGTTCAGGTTCAGAAAATAGCCGGTATAGTCCCACCAGCGCATGCCCATGATCTGCTCGGTGACAAAGGAGGTCATGTATTCCACGAAGCCGCACAGCAGCACCACCAGAGCGGCCTCCAGCGCCGGCTTCCTGCGGAAGCGGTACAGCAGCACGGCGATCATCACCACGCCGCCGCCGTAGATCGGCAGCCACGGGCCGTGGAGCATGCCGCGGTTCACGAATTCGCCGTGGGTGATCAGGTGCAGCGTGACCTCCCACAGCCAGCCCACCAGGCAGAAGCCGAAGAACACGACCACCAGCGTCCACACCGTGCAGGGCGCCAGGTAGTTCACCTTGCCCGTGATCGCGGCGGCCTCGCGGGTCCACAGCGGGTTCAGCCGCTCGGGATAGGCGTCGCCGGTCATCTCCATGCGGGCCACGCGGGTCTGCTGGCGCAGGCCCTCCTGGCGGCTGAACACCTGCTTCTCCACCAGGCTGCCCATCCAGATGCCGAAGTTTTTCACAAAGAAGCGCTTCACCGGGGACAGCAGTATGATATCCTCGTCCAGCACGCCCTCGACCCGGGCGACGTTGGCATAGGCCTTTCCGAGCGCCGCCTCGGGGGCCGGGGCGAACAGGAAATCGTCGTTCAGCCGCTCCGCGCCCTCGAGGCCCTTTTCCTTCGCCTCGGCGCGCAGCATGGCATAGTATTCGGTATAGGCAGACATCTCATAGGGCACGGCAAACAGCGCGTCCACCGCCCCGAAGGTCAGAAAGCCCGGTATGTGCCACAGCAGGAACGAAAGCTCCAGCTTGCAGCACTCCCACTTGTGGCCGTTCATCATCCGCCGGGACAGCGTGATGGCCTCGTTGGGCCTGATATCCGGGTTCTCCGCCACGATGAAGGGCGTCAGAAAGTAGGCGTAGCGCTTGATGACCCCGCCCACCAGGGTCAGGCTCCACAGCACCTCGTAGGCCTCCTGCAGCAGCAGCGTGAGCGCCGTGTTGTTCCAGCGCCGCACCAGCTTGAAGTGCAGCAGGTGGCCCAGGGGAAATTCATCGTACACCCGCGTCTCCATGAAGGCGCGGCGGAGTATGGCCCGGTACATATTGCGAACGAACACCCACACGAGCGCGTACAGCGCCACGCTGAACAGCACCATGATGCCCGCCACGACCTGCTGGGAGTGGATGACGCTGTGTATCGCCGAGCCCAGCACGGCGTACAGGTTGCCGGAGCTGATGTTGTTCGCCAGCGCGGCGAATATGCCCCGGGAGCGCCCCAGCGCCGAATTGGGGTCGGTCTCATACTGCAAGGCGCGCATGCGCTCCGCGGCCTCCTGGCGCCCGGCCTCCAGGTTGTCGGCGATCAGGTCGTCGATCACCTTGCTCCTGCCGGTCTTCGCCTCGTGGATGCCCTCGCCGGCCAGCTGGGTCACCCGGCCCGACAGGGTGTCGTACCAGCTCTGGGCGTTGCGCACCAGGCCGGTGAACTCCGTGCCCAGGAATATGGACACGGCGCACAGCACCACCAGCAGCAGGTAGTGCCGCTTCAGGTTCCGCAAGGCCCGCTGCTTGACCGCCCTTCTTTCGTAAGTCACTGCGCTTTCTCTCCCTTGAACGTGATGTCGATCACGGTGATCTCGCTGTCCGTGCCCACCCGCAGCGGCGGTCCGTAGTAGCCCACGCCGGCGGTGACGTAGGTGTCCAGGTCGTGCACCCGCTTGTAGCCCCAGGCGTTTTCATTGAAGAAGGGCACCACCAGGTTGCCCGGGAACATCTGCCCCGCGTGGGTGTGGCCGCAAAGCGCCACATCGGCCCCGGCGGCCTTCAGCGCCTCGAATTCCTTGGGCTCGTGCTCCAGCACCAGCACCGGCAGGGCCGTGTCCACATCCTTCAGCAGCGCCTCCGGGGACATGCGGTCCGTAGTGCCGTCCCCCGCCTTTTCGCCGTCGATCCTGCCGGCCAGCTGCACCGCGTCGCCCAGGGTGACCACCCGGTCCGCCAGGGTGACGAAGCCGCTGTCGTCGAAGAAGCGCTCCATCTCCGCGGTGCGGAAGGCCTCGCTGATGGGCGATATGGGAAAGCCGCCGAACAGCGTCTCCTCCACGTCGTGGTTGCCGTAGACGGCGTACACGCCGTAGGTGGCCCGCATGCCCCGCAGGGCCTCGGCGTATGCATCCGGGTGGGAAAGCCCGGCATAGCTGCTGGTGAATATGTCGCCGGCGATCACCACGGCGTCGGGCTGCTGTTCGTTCACCAGCGCCACCATGCGCTTCGTGGTCTCAAGCCGGGAATTGACGCTCAGGTGCAGATCCCCCAGCAGCACCAGCCGCATGTGGTCCGCCTGGCCGGCGGGCTTGTCCAGGGCCAGGTCGTAATGCACCACCCGGGTGTCCTGGGCGTGGACGAAGCCGTAGCCCCACACCGCCAGCGCGATCACCAGCGACAGGCACAGCGCCGCGCCGTGCCGCCACCTCGCACGCTTCACGGCCAGCGAAAGCGCCAGCAGCACCAGCAGCACGAAGCCGTAGTACAAAAAGAAGCCCATCCACACGTCGCCCGCCGCCTGGAGGGCGAACTTCACGGGGCTGTCCTTCAGCATCGCCCCCGCCACCGGCGTCAGCGCCAGCAGCGTGCCGGGGATCAGCCAGCACTTGCGCAGCCCCTTCGCGCGCCCGGCCGTCCTTCCCCACCTGCGCAGGCACAGGTCCGTCATCCAGAAGGCCAGCGCGACCATCAGGGCGTAGATTCCAATGGATAGTATCGGCGACATGCTCTTCCCTTGCTTTGTATCAGTTGAACCCGAACAGCTTCTGGCTGGCCTTGTAGACGCAGATCACCACGCCCCGGCCCGTCTTGCCCTTCAGGTGCACGATGCGCCCCAGCGTGCCGCGGCGGATGCGCGCGTAGGCCGTGGGCTGCCGCGATTTCAGGTAGCGCCACAGCTCGATCATCTTGGCGCGGTTTTCCGGGGTGCCGCTCTTGATCAGCAGCACCGAGGCGATGGTGGTGATGATCTCGAGGTAGCGGATCAGGTAGCTTCGCAGGTGGTCGTCCCCGACGGCGGCCAGGTCCACATCCCGTATCATCTGCTTGTTCACGGCGATCGCCTGGTCGACGCGGCGGATCATGGTCTCCTCCTGCACCGATTGATCGGCCCTGCCGATGTAGTAGTGGTACAGGTCCAGGTCCAGGTACAGCAGCCGCCGGACGCTGACCAGCGGCACATAGGCGTACAGCTCGTCCACATAGAAGGTATGCTTTGGCAGGCTGAGGCCGCATGACCGCAGCACCGCCGTGCGATAGGTCAGCGAGTGCATCTGGATGTACTGGCCCGTGTGGAAGTGCCGGGTGTCCTCCCACCCGAAGGGGCGGTTCTCCGGCAGCGCGTGGCGGTAGTGGATCACATGCTTGTGCCGGGCCCCCGCCTTGTCGTAGATGTAGTTGGTGAGTATCGCGTCCACCGGCTCATCGTCCGCCAGGTGCTCCCGTATGGCCCTCAGCAGCCCGGAAAAAGCGTCTCCGTCCAGCCAGTCGTCGGAATCCACCACCTTGAAGTAAGCGCCCGTCGCCGCGCGGATGCCCGTCATCACCGCGTCGCCGTGGCCGCCGTTTTCCTGGTGCACGGCGCGCACGATGCCGGGATGGCGCGCGGCGAAATCGTCGGCGATGCGGGCGGTATCGTCCGCAGAGCCGTCGTCGACGATGATGATCTCCACGTCGTCGCCGCCGGGCAGCAGCGATTCGATGGCATGGGCCATGTAATCCTGTGAATTATAGCAGGGAACCGCAACCGTGAGCAGCTTCATGCCTTCTCCTCCTGTGCACGGAAAAAGGGCCGACGTCGAACCGTCCAGCCCTTTGCCTGGTAATATTCCGTCAATGAAGGATTGTAATTCTACGGCGCGCCTCCCTTTTCCTGCAAGGTCGCTAAAGATAACACAGGCCCTCCGTCGCGGTCAATCCGACTGCAGCGCGTCGTAGCCCTCCTCGCCGGTGCGCACGCGCACCACGTTCTCCACGTCCGTGATGAAGATCTTGCCGTCGCCGATGTGGCCGGTGTGCAGCACCCGCTTCGCCGTTTCCACGACCATGCGCACCGGTACCTTGCTGACCACGATGTCCACCTGCACCTTGGGCAGCAGCGTGACCTCCACCGGCGTGCCGCGGTAATATTCCGGCTTGCCCTTCTGCGCGCCGTAGCCCATCACGTTGGTGACCGTCATGCCGGTGACGCCGATCTTGTTCAGGTGCCGCTTGAGGGGCTCCAGGCTGGCCGGACGGCATATGATGCGCACGTTGGTGTAGACCGGCGCGCCGGGCGCCTTCTCCTTCGCCTCCCGCACGGGGGCTTCGTAGTCGCCCTCGGGGATGGCCACGGGCCCGGCCTCCTCCACGGTGCCGTCCGCCATGATGGTGAAGCCCGAATAGGCGGTGAGCAGGCCGTGCTCCGAGCGATCCAGGCCCGTCACCTCGTCCTCCGCGCCGGCCCTCAGGCCGATGGTCGCCCTTATGATCGAGAATACGACGGTGATGACGATCCCCGTCCAGGCGATCACCGAGCCCACGCCCAGCAGCTGCACGCCCAGGAACCTGAAGCCGCCGCCGTAGAACACGCCCTTCATCGTGGAGACGCCGGTGGCGAACAGGCCGGTGAGGATCGTGCCCAGCGCGCCGCACACGCCGTGCACGGAGATCGCGCCTACGGGGTCGTCGATCCTGACCACCTTGTCAAAGAACTCCACCGACAGCACCACCGCCAGGCCGCAGCACAGGCCGATGATCGCCGCGCCGAAGGGATTCACCGCGTCGCAGCCCGCCGTGATGCCCACCAGCCCCGCCAGCGAGGCGTTGAAGGTCATGGACACGTCCGGCTTGCCGTAGCGCAGCCAGGTGAAGATCATCGTGGTCAGCGTGGCCACCGCCGCGGCCAGGTTGGTGTTGAAGAACACCAGGCCGGCGGAGACGATCAGCGCGTCGCTGTCCATGCCCACGGTGCTGGCGCCGTTGAAGCCGAACCAGCAGAACCACAGTATGAACACGCCCAGCGCCGCGATGGACAGGTTGTGGCCCAGTATGGCCCGGGGCTTTCCGTCCGCGCCGTACTTGCCGATGCGGGGCCCCAGCAGCTTCGCGCCGATCAGGGCGCACACGCCGCCCACCATGTGCACGCAGGTGCTGCCGGCGAAATCGTGGAAGCCCAGCGCGCTGAGCCAGCCGCCGCCCCAGATCCAGTGGCCGGACACCGGATAGATGAACAGGGAGATCGCCGCCGAGTACACGCAATAGGCGGAGAACTTCGTGCGCTCGGCCATCGCGCCGGAGAC
>CACYWI010000118.1:837-7297 GCA_902778045.1 uncultured Eubacteriales bacterium | reverse complement strand
CTGGCCTGTACGTTCAACAGGTCCGGGTTCAGGCGCGGCACGCGGCCCAGCGCGTCCTTGGCTGAAAGCACCACGAAGATCATGTCGTCGCGGTAGCGCTCGTCATAGGGGATGATCTTCATAAAGCGTTCCTCCTCGATGACGAAGGAGGCGGCGCAACGCCGCCCCCTCTCCTATTGTCCGCACTATTCCTATTGCCTGTTTCCTATTGCCTGATTCATTCCACCGCGATCAGGTAGTAATACAGCGGCTGGCCGCCGTTCTGCAGCTCCACGTCGCAGTCGGCATACTTCTCCGCCAGCGCATCCCGCAGCGCCTGGGCGTCAGCCTCGTCGATCTCCTCGCCGTAGTAGATGGTGATCAGCGCGGAATCCTCGTTCACCATGGTGTCGGTGATGTCCTTGGCCACCTGGGACACGTCGTCGCCCAGCAGGCTCAGCTTGTTGTCCACCATGGCCATGATGTCGCCCTCGTGGATCTCCCGGCCGTCGTAGTTGGTATCGCGCACAGCATAGGTGATGGAGGCGGTGTGCACGGTCTCGGCGGCCTCGGTCATGGCCTTCTCGTTCTCCTCCGGGCTCACGGCGGGATCGAAGGCCAGTGCCGCGGAGATGCCCATGGGCACCGACTTGGTGGGCAGCACGATCACGTTGCGCTCGGTCAGCTCGCTGGCCTGCTGCGCCGCCAGGATGATGTTGGTGTTGTTGGGCAGTATGATCACGTTCTTCGCGTTGGTGGCATCCGCCGCCCTGGCCAGGTCCTGGATGCTGGGGTTCATGGTCTGGCCGCCGTCCACCACCTGGTCCACGTTCAGGTTGCGGAAGATCTCCGTAAGGCCCTCGCCCAGCGCCACGGCCACGATGCCGTAATCCTTCTGCTCGGCGGCCTTGGCCGCGGCCTCCGCCGCCTGCTTGGCCTCGCGCTCGCGGCGCTCCTCCATCATATTGTCGATCTTGATGGCGTCCAGCTCGCCCAGCTCCAGCGCGTACTGCAGGGCCTTGCCGGGCTCGTTGGTGTGCACGTGCACCTTGACCACGTTCATGTCGGAGATGACCAGTACGCAGTCGCCCATGCGCTCCAGGCGCTTGCGCAGGCGCACCACGTCGCTGTCGCGCATATCCGGGTGGGGATGGGTGATGATGAATTCGGTGCAGTAGCCGAACTTGATCTCGCCGATGGCATCGTGGTCGTCCACGAATTCGCCGGGCATGGGCACGCCGTCGGCCTTGACCTCGCTGACGGCGTCCACCGCCTCGCCGGTGAGGGCCGCGTACATGCCGCGCAGCACCACCATCAGGCCCATGCCGCCGCTGTCCACCACGCCGGCCTGCTTCAGCACCGGCAGCATCTCGGGCGTGCGCTTCAGTATGGCGTCGCCCACCGAAAGGACCAGCTTGAACAGCTCCACCACGTCGCCCTGCTTGTCCCGGGCCTCCTCGGCCTCTTCCGCGATCACGCGGATCACGGTGAGGATCGTGCCCTCCTTGGGCTTCATGACCGCCTTGTAGGCCGTATTCGCGCCGGAGCGCAGCGCCGCGGCCAGCAGCGGGCCGTCGATCTCCTCATGGCCGTCCATCGCCCGGGCGAAGCCGCGCAGGATCTGGCTGAGTATAACGCCGGAGTTGCCCCGCGCGCCCTTCAGCGCGCCTCGGGCCGCCGCGCCGGAGACATCCGCCACGCTGGTGATGGGCTTGGCGTTGATCTCCTTGATGGCGGAATTGATGGTCTGGGACATGTTGGTGCCCGTGTCGCCGTCGGGCACGGGGAACACGTTCAGCGCGTCCACGCTGTCGCGGTTATTGGTCAGCAGCGCCGCGCCGGAGACGAACATCTCCTTCAGCAGTATGCCGTCTATTCTCTTGCTTGCCATTGTTTTTCCTCCCACAGCATTGTCGGCGCGAATCAGACGCGGATGTCCTCTACGCAGACATTCACGCGGCCGACCGGCACGCCGGTGAGATGCTCCACCTTGTACTTCACGGTTTCGATGATCGCCGCGGCCACGGCGCTGATCGAAATGCCGTATTCAACGATGATGAACAGATCGATATCCACCTTGTCGCCCGAGCTGCGGATCTTCACGCCGCGGCCCAGGTTCTCGCGGCCCATCATCTGCACCAGGCCGTCCGTGCCCCGCTTGGAGGCCATGCCCACGATGCCATAGCAGTCCAGCGCCGCGTAGCCCGCGACGCGAACAATCACATCATCATTTACGGTGACAACGCCGAGTTCGGTATTGAACTTGCAATCCATGATTCTACCTCCCTTTTCGTCGGGGCCTGAAGCCTTTCCCTTTCGGGAAACAGGCGCAACAATTGTACTCCTTCTAACAGTATACCTTTTTTTTGACGATTATGCAAGCAAAACCCATCACTTCAGAGCAGAAATGATCGATATTTTGCTCGGTGTGGGTTAATTTTGCGCTTTTCAGCAACTTTTACACGCCCAGCCCTTGCGTTTTGGCGCGGGAAATGCTATAATTCCAATGTTTTGATGTGGATTTATCCTTGAAGGAGGTGTGATAGAGTATGGGAAAGTATTGTGAAGTCTGCGGCAAGGGCGTCGTGTACGGCAACAACGTCAGCCACTCCAACCGCAAAACGCGCCGCACCTGGGCTCCGAACACGCAGAAGGTTCGCGTTCTGGTCAATGGCGTGCCGAAGCGCTTGTCCGTGTGCACCCGCTGCCTGCGCAGCAAGAGGGTAGAGCGCGCCCTGTAAGGGTTCGCCCGCACCTATATATCAAAACGCTTCTAAGAGGAAACCGGACGCTTGATTCTATCCGTATTGCAGGGAATCAACGCGTTCGGTTTTTTTGTGATGGAGGTCCACCCATGAGAAAGCTGACCGCCGTCGCCGCCGGGAAGGACGCCGGGCGCAAGGTCAAGTACTTCGTGCGCGGCGACATGGGCGTATCCTACGGCCAGTTCTCGGCCCTGAAGATGTCAGGGGGGCTGCTGGTGAACGGCGCGCCTGTGCACGCCAACCACCCCCTTTCCCCCGGCGATACCGTGACCGTGCTGCTCGCCGACGCCCCGGCGGGCAAGGCCGTCGCGCCCCAGGAGGGCCCGGTGAACGTCGTCTACGGGGACGAGGACCTCATCCTCATCGACAAGCCCGCCCCGCTGGCCACCCAGTGCTCGCCGAAGCAGCCCGGGGGCACGCTGGAGAACCGGCTGGCCTGGCTGTACCGCGATCGCCCGGGCTTCGTGTTCCGGCCGCTGAACCGGCTGGACAGGGGCACCAGCGGCCTGATGGCGGCGGCCATGAACGCCCACGCCGCCCAGCGCCTGCAGAGGCAGCTGCACACCGACCAATTCGTCCGGGAATACCTGGCCGTGGTGGAGGGCCGCATGGAGGGCGAGGGCGCCGTCGACGCGCCCATCAGGAAGCAGGACGCCGCCACCGTGCGCCGGATCGTGGATATCGACAGTGGCGCCCGGGCCGTCACCCACTACAGGGTCGAGCGTCCGGGCGGCAGGTACAGCCTGGTGCGCCTGCGGCTGGAGACGGGGCGCACCCACCAGATCCGGGTGCATATGGCGCACTTGGGCCACCCCGTCGCCGGGGATTTCCTGTACGGCACGGAGGACCCGCGCCTGCCAGGGCGCTTCGCGCTGCACTCGACATACATTCGCCTCACCCACCCCGTGACCGGGGAAGTAATCGAGGCCGAATCGCCGCTGCCGGAAGCGCTGGCGAAACTATTGGAGGAGAATGCCATGGAGCATTGGGATGCGTACGATAAAGATTTGAACCGCCTTGAGGGCCTGACACTGGTGCGGGGCGAACCCATCCCGGACGGCGTCTGTCACCTGGTATGCGATATCCTCGTGCGCCATACAGACGGCGACTACCTGCTGATGCGACGCGATCCGCGCAAGGCCCATGGCGGCATGTGGGAGGCCAGTGCCGGCGGCGCGGCCCAGCAGGGCGAAGGCGCCCTCGAAGCCGCCCTCCGTGAGCTGAAGGAGGAGACGGGCATCGCCGCGGACGCGCTGACCGAGGTCGGCCGGGACATCAGCCCAGAGCGACACGCCATCTACGTCGCCTTCCTGTGCGTCACGGACCGGGACAAGGCGGACATCGCCCTCCAGGAGGGCGAAACCGTGGACTTCCGATGGGTCAGCCGGGAGGCGCTGCTGTCCATGGACGGCTCCGAGCTGCTCCCCTCGCGCATGAAGGGCTTCATTATGGAGAAGAACCTGTGAAACCGCTGGGCCGAGACATCGCCCTCATCCTGTCGGCCCTCTGTACCGTGCGCATGCCGGCGCAGCCGGAGGAGTACGACATCCACGCCGCCATCGCCCTGGCGCTCGGCGACGCGGGGCTGGTATACGAGCACGAGTACAGGCTCGGGCCACGCAGCCGCGTCGACTTTCGCGTGGACAGGATCGGCATCGAGGTCAAGAAGGGCCGCCCGGCCAGCTCCCAGCTGACGAAGCAGCTGCGGCGCTACCTTGAGTCCGACGCCCTGGACGCGATGATCGTCGTCACCCAGCGGGTGACGGCGCTGCCGGACACGATCTGCGGCAAGCCGGTGGTGCTGATCTCCCTGAACCGGCTGTGGGGCGTGGCGCTGCCGTGAAAGTTGGATTTGCAGAGCGAATCCAACCATGAATTGCGCCTTCAGCATATGAATTGGCCTTGCGGCCATGATTTGCTCCGCGGGCATGAATTGCGCTGTGGCGCATTGGATAAGGTGCAATTCAATTCATGGCTCGAAGAGTCAATTCATGCTTCACCCCTCCCATTCCACTCTCGGAGGACATCATGGACTACTACGACGACGACTACACCGGCTCCGGGGCCATCACGATGGACGACTTCGGCGAGGACTACGCCCCCGCCGGGGAGGCATACCCCGCCTACCTGCGGGACGCGACGCCGGGCAGGCACACCTACGGCGTGCTTTCCTACAACCGCAGGTCGAAGGTATGGACGATCAAGGGCGATCCCTGCGTGACGGAGCTGGCCAAGCGCCTCTTTCCCGGCTGCGAGGGCCGGGGCCGCGGCGTGGCGCGCTTTACCGCCCACCGGCGCATCATCGGCGACCTGAACTGGCTGATGCTGCGTTACCCGCTTCAGATCCGGGAGAGCGACCGGGAGCGCTGGGCCTCCGCGCTGGAGGAGGCCCGGGAGTACGCCGTGCGCCGCGAGCAGGCCCTTTCCATGCCCGAGACCGCCACGCCGCCCGCCGAGACCTTCTCCGGCGAGCTGCTGCCCTTCCAGAAGCAGGGGCTGGGCTTCCTGCTGAGCACCCGGCGCTGCCTGCTGGCGGACGAGATGGGCCTGGGCAAGACGGTGCAGGCGCTGGCCTTCCTGGCCACCACGGCGGCCTATCCGGCGATCCTGGTGGTGCCGCCCCACCTGATCCGCAACTGGCAGCGGGAGGTGGAGCGCTTCCTGTCGCCGGACCACCGTCTGCGGGTGCACGTGATCCGGGGTCTGACCCCCTATGCCCTGCCGGAGGCGGACATCTACATCATCCACTACCTGCTGCTGCGGGGGTGGAAGGAGGTGCTGCCGGGGCTGGGCCTGCGCACGGTGATCTTTGACGAGATGCAGGAGCTGCGCCGCAACGGCACCGGCAAGTACAGCGCGGCCAGCCTGCTGTCCGAGGCCTGCGAGAACTGCATCGGGCTGTCCGGCACGCCGATCTACAACAACGGCGGCGAGATCTGGAACGTGGTGAACATCATCGACTTCCACTTTCTGGGCGACTGGGAGAGCTTCTCCCGGGAGTGGTGCTACGGCTACAACACCGCCGTGGTGGCCAAGCCGGAGCTGCTGGGCGAGTACCTGCGGGGCGAGGGGCTGATGCTGCGCCGGCTGAAGACGGATGTGCTGACAGAGCTGGCCCCCAAGCGCCGCCTGGTGCAGGAGATCGACTGGGACGACGCGGTGTACCGCGAGCTGATGGCCCCGGTGGCACAGCAGCTGCAGCTGCTGCGGGCCACGGACGATCCCTCCCGCCGGGCCATCATCGAGGACGCCATCTCCCAGACCCAGCGCCAGGCCACCGGCATCGCCAAGGCCCCCTTCGTGTGCGCCTTCGTGCGGGCGCTGGTGGAGGGCGGCGAGAAGGTGCTGCTGATGGCCCACCACCACACGGTGATGGACATCTACAAGAAGGAGCTGAAGGCCCTGAACCCAAGGTTCATCACCGGCCGGGAGACCGACCGCCAGAAGGACGAGGCCGCCGCCGCGTTCATGGAGGGCAAAACCGACCTGCTGTGCATCTCCCTGCGCTCGGCCAGCGGGCTGAACCTGCAGCGGGCCAGCTGCGTGGTGTTCGGCGAGCTGGACTGGTCCCCCGCCGTCCACTCCCAGGCCGAGGACCGGGCCCACCGCATCGGCCAGCGGGACAGCCTGCTGTGCTATTACCTGGTGTCCCCCAAGGGCAGCGACCGGGACATGCAGGACGCCCTGGGCCTGAAGGTCAGCCAGTTCGTGGCCAT
>CACYWI010000118.1:0-827 GCA_902778045.1 uncultured Eubacteriales bacterium | reverse complement strand
CAGCTGGTGAAGCGTCTGGAAGAGGAGCAGGACTGACCGACGCCAGACAGATAACAGCAGACCGCCCGTCCCATTCTTCATGGGACGGGCGGTCTCTTTTGAGACTTTGCTCAGTACGCCTCGTGGATCTCGATGTTGGCGTAGCGCTTGAGACCCGTGCCGGCAGGGATCTGCTTGCCGATGATCACGTTCTCCTTCAGGCCCAGCAGCGGGTCGGTCTTGCCCTTGATCGCGGCCTCGGTCAGCACGCGGGTGGTCTCCTGGAAGGAGGCCGCGGACAGGAAGGATTCGGTGGCCAGGGCCGCCTTGGTGATGCCCAGCAGCGTGCGCTTGGCGGTGGCGGGACGCCCGCCGGCCTCCAGCGTCTTGCGGTTGGCCTGGTCGAAGCGGAAGATGTCCACCAGCGCGCCGGGCAGCAGGTCGGTATCGTTGGCTTCCTCCACCTTGACCTTGCGCAGCATCTGGCGCACGATGACCTCGATGTGCTTGTCCACGATTTCAACGCCCTGGCTGCGGTACACGCTCTGCACTTCCTTGACCAGGTAGTCCTGCACGGCCTTCACGCCCAGTATGCGCAGCAGGTCGTGGGGGTTGATGGAGCCTTCGATCAGCTCGTCGCCGGCGGATACGGTATCGCCGTCCTCCACCTTCAGCTTGGAGCCGTAGTTGATCGGATACTCCTTGGTCTCGGCGTCGCCCTCGTTGGACTGGATGATCAGCTTGCGGCGCTTCTTGGCGTCGGTGGTGATGTGCACCGTGCCGCCGATGTCCGCCAGCGTGGCTTCGCGCTTGGGCTTGCGGGCCTCGAACAGCTCCTCGACGCGGGG
>CACYWI010000117.1 GCA_902778045.1 uncultured Eubacteriales bacterium | reverse complement strand
CCGTGCGGGTGCGCGTGGCGGGGGAGGTCAGCGAGCGCAGGGCGAAGCGCCTGCTCATCACGAAGCTGTATGTCACCGACGACACGGATACGATCCAGGTCATCTGGTACAACCAGCCCTGGCTCAAGAAGCAGATGGCCCCGGGGCGGGAGCTGCTGCTGTACGGCAAGGCGGAGCACCGGCAGGGCTACCTGTCGCTGGTGAGCCCCAGCATCGAGCAGGGACAGGGGCTGATCCCGGTGTACCGCAGCATCCCCGGCATCCCCGCAAAGGCTCTCAGGCAGAGCGTGGAGGCGGCGCTGAAGCTGTGCGAGGGCCAGTGGCCGGACGAGCTGCCGGAGGCCCTGCGCCGCCGCCACGGGCTGTGCGAGCGCAACTTCGCCATGCGCAACGCCCACTTTCCCGACAGCCCGGAGGCGCTGGAGGCCGCCCGGCGGCGCATCGCCTTCGAGGAGCTGCTGCTGTACCAGGTGGCCCTGCGGCTGTTCCGCAGCACAGGGCAGCGCGGCGTGCGGATCGACTTTGAAGAGGATGCCCTGGCGGCCTTCTGGGATCGCCTGCCCTTCGCGCCGACAGGCGCCCAGCGGCGTGTGCTGAACGAGGTGGCGGCCGACCTGCGCTCCCCCCGGGCCATGGCCAGGATGGTGCAGGGCGACGTGGGCAGCGGCAAGACGGCCATCGCCTTCGCGGCCATGAGCCTGGCCCATGCGGGGGGCTGGCAGTCCGCCCTGATGGCGCCCACCGAGGTGCTTGCCCGCCAGCATTACGACGCGGCGGTGAAGCTGCTGGAGCCCATGGGCATGAAGGCGGGCCTGCTGGTGGGCAGCCTGACGCAAAAGCAGCACCGGCTGGCCCACGAGGCCATCGCG
This sequence comes from uncultured Eubacteriales bacterium, assembly GCA_902778045.1. GTDB lineage: Bacteria > Bacillota > Clostridia > Christensenellales > Aristaeellaceae > UBA2862. Next base: position 12,215 of record CACYWI010000117.1, on the reverse strand, counting down.
TCCGGCGAGTGGGACGTGGCCATCGGCACCCACGCGCTGATCACCGAGGGCGTGGAATACAAGCGCCTTGGCCTGGTGGTCACCGACGAGCAGCACCGCTTCGGCGTGCGCCAGAGGACGCTGCTGTCGGAGAAGGGCGACGCGCCCAACGTGCTGGTGATGTCGGCCACGCCCATCCCGCGCACGCTGTCGCTGATACTGTACGGCGATCTGGACATCTCCATCGTGGACGAGCTGCCCCCGGGCAGGACGCCGGTGGCCACCCGCATCGTGCCCGAGGCCAAGCGGGAGGGCCTGTACGGCTTCCTGCGACAGGAGGTCGGGAAGGGGCGGCAGGTGTACTTTGTCTGCCCGCTGGTGGAGGAATCCGAGGCCGTGGAGGCGCTGCCCGCCGAGGCTGTGTACGAGGACCTGCGCACGAACCGCCTGCCCGACCTGCGGGTGGAGCTGGTGCACGGCAAGATGAAGCCCGCCGACAAGGACGCCGCGTTGGAGCGCTTCCGCAGGGGCGAGGCGGACGTGCTGGTATCCACCACAGTGATCGAGGTAGGCGTGAACGTGCCCAACGCCACGGTGATGGTCATCGAGAACGCCGAGCGCTTCGGCCTGGCCCAGCTGCACCAGCTGCGGGGCCGGGTGGGCCGCGGCGCCTACGAATCCTGGTGCTTTTTGATGGCCGAGCCCAACCCGCGGCTGAAGTTCCTGGCCTCCACCACCGACGGCTTCAAAATCGCCCAGAAGGACATGGAGCTGCGCGGCCCCGGCGAGCTGTTCGGCACCCGCCAGTCCGGCACGCTGACCGCTGGCATCGGCACACTGGCTGGGGACACGGAGCTTCTGAAGCTGACCCACGACGAGGCCCGGGCGCTGATGGCATCCCCGGACGCCCCGGATGCGCGCGCCGTGATCGCCCTGGCCCGCGAGCGCTTCGCCGATCGGCTGAAGGACGTGGCGGTCAACTGAACACCGTGAAAATATTATCGTGCCACTGGCTTTTTGCGGAAAGTATGCTATAATGGAAGTGGATCGAGCGGCGAAGCCGTTTGAATATAGGGGACGACGCGTCCCGTCGAGGAGGAAGGAATTATGAAGAAGCTGTTTGCTGTTGTGATCGCGCTGGCGATGCTGCTGTCCGCGGCGGCCGTCGCCGAAGCCACTGACTTTACCGGCATGTGGTATCTGAACAACATGGAGATGGAGGGTATGACCGTCTCCGCGGCGGAATTTGGCATGGAGATGACCTTTGACCTGAAGGAGGACGGCACCGTCGACGCGCACCAGGCGCGGGGCGAGGAGACCGATGACAAGCAGGGTACCTGGACGGCCGAGGGCGATACCGTGACCATCACCGTCGACGGCGAGGCCATGGAGTTCGCGCTGACGGACGGCAACCTGGTGGCCGATGCCGACGGTATAAAGATGATCCTGGGCCGCGAGAAGATCGAGGGCGAGGCGTATGTCGCCGGCGAGCCGAGGACGGACGCCGCTGAGGCCGATTATGCCGGCGCCTGGAACGCCTTCAAGATCTTCTCCGAGGGCCTGTACATGGATGCCGCCGTCGTGGGCTTTGACGACCTTACGGCCACTGTCGAGGGCACGACCGTCACCCTGAACGGCTTCCTGTTCGAGAACGAGGCCTTCGAGACCGCGCTGACCGATGGCGCGCTGACCTATGCGGCCGAGGATCCGGAAACCGTTATGATCTCCGGCATCCAGGCCCAGCTGCTGCAGGACGACACCCTGCGCCTGACCCTGACGGCCAGCGATGACCTGGTGTTCATCATGACCCGGGCCGAGGCCGAATAAGCCGACGCCATGAAACGGCGGGCGACGGAAGCCATTCCGTCGCCCGCCGTTATTTTGGCGCGCCTTGCTTCAGCCGGCCGTGGGGACCGTCTGCTTCACGGGGCTGAGGCGCGCCACCCGTACGCCGTGTCGCCGGGCGTAGGCAATGGTGCCCTCGGTGCCGCCGGGCTGCCCGTCGCAGGCGGCCAGCAGCAGGTCGGCGTTCTCCACCAGGTAGTGGTTGCGGCGGAAGAACACACCCTTGTCGTAGTCCTGGCTGATGTGGATCACCTTGTCCGAGGCTTCGATGATGTCCAGCCAGCGGCGGCGCTGCTCCTGGCTCCACTTGTCCGCCTGGCCGGCGAAGGGGATGACCATGATCAGCCGGATCCACGGGTATTTTTCCCGCAGCGAAAGCACGATCTCCGCGGCCATCTGATCAAATCCCAGCGCGCCGCCGGACATGAAATCCGTATAGCCCCTGCCAATCAGGTATTCCAGCGATTCCCGAAGCCGGAAGCGGAACTCGACGCAACGGGCGTCCGTTTCGTCATAGCCCCAGGGCATCTTTGCGGGCCTGTAGCCGGTAAAGGCACAGGCCTTGCATATGCGGCTGATCCCGGTTGTGTCTGTATGATGATATCGGTTCATGCGATGGCCTCCTTTGATGCGGCTTGCCCTTCAGTGATTATGATTATAATATCGAACATATGTTCTTGTCAAGCGCATATGGGCTGTTCCAGCAAGATTTCACGGTTTTGACATCCCGTGTTCGATGAAACGGGTCGGCGCGCGCCTGCACGAGCCACACAATGCCAATTTTTGAATTGAATGACAGTGGACGATTTCCAGTGTAAAAGCCGGGTCGGCGGTCAAAATAATGCCAGACCGAACGGCAGCCGCCGCGAAGTCAAACAATATGAAAGGGGTCATTCAAAATGGCGAACAACAGCAACAACCAGATCAATGTCCCGGAAGCGCGCGAAGCGATGTACAACATGAAGCACGAGGTGGCCAATGAGCTGGGCATCACCCTGAACCAGGGCTACAACGGCAACCTGTCCTCCAAGGACGCCGGCCATATCGGCGGCAACATGGTCAAGAAGATGATCGAGGCCCAGGAGCGCCAGATGAGCGGCGGCTCCCGCTACTGATCGCTGTAGATCAAAGGGCCGGCCGGTCCCATGCCTCGCGGAGCCGCGGGGCGAAGGATCGGCCCTTTTCCGTATGAGAGCCGCAGACTCTTCTTGCGCATAGGTGCGGGTCCAGCCGGCGAGGAGGGGAGCTGCCGGGCGAAGCTGACATTGGCTTTGGGAAAGCCTGACAATCGGGCTGAAAATGTGCCGCTTCGTTCACATTCAGTACATGAACGGCCGCTATACTTATAGTTGTTCGGGGGTTCGCCACTCCCGTTGAGAATACATACAAAAACCACTGTTCCCCGCCCTGTGGCAGCGACGGCATGAAAGCGTCGCTGTCGCGCACCGGCGGGGACAGACCATTTTGGGAAACGATCGTCGATGCACGCCCTCGAAAGACACCGACACGGAAATGCTCCGACGACAAAAAGGGCCCCGCGCCTGGTGGCGCGGGGCTTTGTGTTGCGGTCGTTTATGCGGCGGTCTTGCGCTTTTCCTCCTTGCGGCGGCTGGCGACGATCAACGCCATGCACAACATGAAGCCGATGGCGCAGATGGGGCCGGCGACCTTGATGGCCTTCTTGATGAAGGCGCCGGAGAGCACCTTGGGGGTCTTGTAATCGTACTTGATCACAGTGACCGTCAGGTCGTTGATCTCCTGATCGTTGTAGGCGGTCAGCATGGCCTTAAAGTCGTCAATGATGGCGTTGCCCTTCTCGACCAGGATGGCGATGTTCTTTTCCAGCGCGCTGGTCTGGGCCTTGGCCAGCCGTTCGGCTTCGGCCGCGGCCTCGGCGATCTCCTCCTCGGTCATCTGGACCACCTCTTCGGCGGTGATGCCCTCCTGGTCCTCGCCTTCCGTGGGCGCGGCCGTGCTGGCCGCGATGACGTGCTTGGCGGACTGGGACTGGTCCTCCTTCAGAAGATCCGACAGCATCAGCTGGTAGGTGGCGATCTGGGAATTGATCTCGGTGATGCCGTCCGCGACCTGCTTGCGCTCGTCGATCAGCGCGTCGTAGGTTTCGGAGGAGTTGCCGTCGATCTTGGTGAGGGAATCGGAGGTGCTCAGGTACAGGATCTCGTTCTTGTCATAGGCGTCCACCAGCGCGTCCAGCTTTTCCAGGCGCTCGCTCTGCTTGCTCAGGCGGATGCCCAGGTCGCGGATCTCGAACTGGTACTGGGTCAGCAGCCGGGCCGTATCGCGGGTCAGCGCGTTCATGGTCAGATCGGCGTTCAGGCGGGAGATGTCGCTGGTGATCAGGTTGTTCAGCCGCACGCCGATGTCGTTGAAGCCGGTGCCATTCAGGCGGTAGGCGGGCTCGCGCTCGTACATCTCGTTGGCGTAGCTGGCCATGACCTCATAGTGGCCCTGCAGAATCTCCAGCTGCTGGGGATAGTCGTAATCCTCCAGCGAGAACAGCAGGCTTCCGGTCTGCAGGCCGTTGGCGTACACCTCGTCAAAGTAGGTCCTGTAGGCGGCCATGATGCCCTTCAGCAGCGCCTCCAGCTTCGCCTGGGGGATGGCGGGGTCAAAGCGGTTGTACAGCGCCACGTCGAAGGTGGTGGGGTGGAAGTCGCCGACGGACATTTCGCGGTTGGCGGTGAAGTTCAGCAGCGATTCGTAGCTTTTCACCTTCTCCGCCATGTCCTCCGGGTACACGCCCCGCGCCACCAGGTTGTCCTGCAGCTGCTGGACGGTGTAGGTGCCCTCCATCGACGCTTCCTTCAGCGCCGCGGCCAGCACCTCTTCGCTGGCGATGCCGGAGATGTCGAAGGCGTGGCCGTTGGGCGCGATGCCGTCTGCCGCGCCGTCAAAGGTGAACTCCAGGGTCGCGGTCGCGTAGGTCGGATCCGGGTTCCCGAAGAACAGGACCGACGTCAGCGCCAGGCCTGCGATGCCGCAGATGATGAGCACGATAATCGTCGTTCTCAGCCAGTGGGTTTTCTTAACGCTCATCGTTCAGCCGCCTCCTTTTCCTCTGACTCTTCCTTCTTGCTGCGGAATTCCGGCGCGAGGGCGCTGAGGAACCAAAGGCCGCAGGCGATGACGATGCCGCCGATAGCGCCGATGATCATCTTCTTGGCGGCGGCGGATATGAAGCTTTCGGTCTTGCCCTGGGCCACGGAGTGCTCGGCATAGGTGGTGTAGAACACGCTGGTGGTGATCTCCTCCATCTGGTCGCGGATGCTCTGATAGGCCGTTTGGCACAGCTCGGTGGCCTTGGCCAGCTCCGCGACGGCCTGGGTGGCGTCGGCGGATTCGCTGGTCGCGGTCAGGGTGTTGATCTTGTCCTGAAGGTCGGCGATGGTGGCCTCCAGCTCGGCGGCCCTTTCATAGTAGCCTGCCTGCTGCAGCACCAGATTGTTGTAGTAGTCGGTGGTGGTCTGGGTGGCCCTGGAGGTATCGCTCTCCTGCATCGAAACGAAGATCTGGTCGTTCTTGTAGTTGTCCAGGATCGTCTGGGTGGTGGAGATGTTCTCGTTGACCACATCCAGCTCGGTCTGCGCGGTGCGCATCTGGTACTGGTAGTTGATGATCATCGAGGCGCGGTCCCGCACGATGCTGTTGGCGTACACATAGGAATACAGGTAGTCCACATTGACACTCTTGACGCGGTCCAGGTCCTCCATCTCCAGGATGTCCAGGCTGTCGGTGTCGATCACGGAGATCTCGTCGTCCGGCAGCTTGACGTCGGCGTAGGTGGTGACCAGGTAGCTGTTGTACGCATCCAGGATGCGGTCCAGCACCAGGCGCAGCTCCTCGTCCGTCAGCTCGTACTTCACTCGGGAATCCTCTTCGCCGAAGCCGTTGGTCAGCGATACCACGAAGCGGTTGTCATAGGTCAGCTCGATGCCCTGCACCTGGTTGTAGGCCTGGTTGTTCTTGTCCTCGATCATGCTGGCGGCGACTTCCTGCTGGCGGCGGCTGTCCTCGGTGAGGATGCGGTCGATGCGGATGTTGCTGCGCAGGTTGGACAGCGTCAGCGGATGGCTGAGCTCCAGCCCGTTCAGCGCCTCCTGCAGCACGAAGGAGGAGGTGATCTGGTTCAGGTCCAGGTCGGTGCCGTCGGGGGCCTTCAGGTCGTCCACGCCGTAGGCCAGCGTCACCACCGAGGATACGGTGAGCGGCGCCTTCGTGACCTGGTACATGAGCAGCGACGCGCAGATGCCCGCCGCCATGCACAGCAGCAGCACCCAGGCGTAGACCCTGCCCTTCAGCTTGGCATTGTGAAAGACCCGGCCCAGATCGATGGTATCGTCATCCCCGTTGGGGTTGTTGACGACCACGTTAATCTGAGTGTCCTTGTCCACAGACAGGACCCTGTCGTTCTGACGATCATCCCGGTCCAATACATTTCCCTCCGTTTCGGTTGTGTGAATGCACACAATGATATCTTATTATACCACACCTCATTTTAATTCGCAACATCGCCGGATGAACTGCACGTAAAACCTTGTTCTTCCAGGCGGATGCGCAGCATGTCGCCCTGCCGGACGCCCGGGGGCACGGCCAGGTCGAACAGCGACATCGGCACGGCGGCGGCGTCGATGGGCGCGCCGCCTGTATCGGTCATGTCCCGGGCGGCGAAGCGCAGCACCAGGCTGTGGGGCGACAGCACCTCCAGCGCGTCGCCGGCCGCGATGCGGTTGCGCAGCTCCACCCGCGCGCGCCCGCCGGGCAGCAGCCGCTTTACGACGCCCGCGAACCGGCAGGTTTGCAGGTATTGCCCGTCCTCCGGCGCGTGGCGCTTCATCCCGCCGAAGTAGAAGCCGGAGGCATAGGCCCGGTGGCTGACGGCGTCCAGCTCGCGCCGCAGGAGGGCCGGGTCGTCGCCGCCGCCCGACAGGCCGTCGATGCGCCGGCGGTAGGCGTTCGTCACGGTGGCGACGTAGTAGGGGGTCTTCATGCGGCCCTCGATCTTGAACGATGTAACGCCCGCGGCGGCGATCCTGTCCAGGAAGTCGATGCAGTTCAGATCGAAGGAGCTCAGGATGGTGGTGCCGCCCTCGTCCTCCTCCACCGGAAAGTATTCGCCGGGGCGCTTCTCCTCCTCCAGGCGGTATTTCCACCGGCAGGACTGGGCGCAGGCGCCGCGAGCGGCCGGTCAGATAGGCGCTGATCATGCAGCGGCCCGACCAGGCCATGCACATCGCGCCGTGCACGAAGGCCTCCAGCTCCAATTCCGGGGGCGTCTTTTGCCGCAGCTCGGCGATTTGCTCCAGGGTCATCTCCCGTCCCAGCACCACCCGGGTCGCGCCCATATCGTGCCAGGCGCGGGCGGCGGCATAGTTCAGGCAGTTGGCCTGGGTGCTGATGTGCACCGCCAGATCCGGCGCGGCGCGGCGCAGCGCAGCCACCGCGCCGAGGTCCGCCACGATGGCCGCGTCGCCCCGACGGACAGAAGGGCCTGGCCATAGTCGCCGAGGGCGTCGATCTCCCGGTTGGTGGGGAAGGCGTTCACGGTGACGTACAGCCGCCGCCCCGCCGCGTGGACCCTCCGGGCGGCCTCGGCCAGCGCGTCCATCGAAAAGCCTGTGGAGCCGGCGCGCAGCTGCAGCCTGGGGCCGCCCACGTACACGGCGTCCGCGCCGAAGCGCAGCGCGGCTTCCAGGCATTCCATGTCCCCCGCGGGGGAGAGCAGCTCGGGTCGATTCATAGTATCACCGCCTTAAAAAGCGCCCGCCGCGTGCGCGGCGGACGGAGTTGATGTGGAATGGAGGTCAGTCCTCGTCGTCCTGGGGGATGTAGGTCACGTCGTCCCAGTTCTCGGGCCGCAGGCCGATGTTGGTGCGCGCGCCCTCGATCTGGGGGTTCAGGTACGTCTCGCACAGGTAGTTGGCGTAGGATACCGTGATCAGCTTGTTGAAGGCCACCAGGAACACGAAGTACAGCAGCGCGGCCACCAGCGCGACCTGCATCTGTATACTGGGGATCAGCAGCGCCAGGCCCAGCGCCAGCGCGGGCACGGCCAGCGTGGCCAGCTTGATCAGCACCGAGAAGGGCAGCTTCGCGACGGTCAGCAGCACGGAATTGCGGATCACGTCCTTCAGCTTCAGCTTGTAGGTGATCATCATCGGGTAGACCAGCATGCTGGCCAGCTTCCAGAGGATCACCACCAGCAGCACCAGCGCGATGGGCACCACGAAGAACGAGCTGCGGCCCAGCATGCTGCCGTAGAAGCGCCAGCAGGTGTACAGCAGGAAGGGCAGCACGCCGTCGATCGCCGAGACCGCCAGCGCCTGCTTCCAGTTGGCCTTCAGGGCGTCCTTGAAGTCGCTGAGCACGAAGCTGTGCTCGTCCCGCGCCCAGTTGCGCAGCACGAAGGTGACGCCGGCGTTAAAGGGCCCGGTGATCGCCACGCAGGGGATCATGATCAGCAGGTAGGTGGTGAACATGCCGATGATATCGTCGCCGGTGAAGGTGCCGGTCTCCGCCGAAAGCATCGAATACAGCGTGACCAGGTTCAGGATCGACCAGACGATCGCCGGGATCCATATCACCATGTACAGCAGGTTCACGCCGAACATGGCGCTCCAGCGCACCTTCAGCACCTCGCCGAACAGCTGGCGACGGTTCTGGGGCAGGTTCTCCAGCGTAAAATCGCCCTTGCCCTGTTTGCCGTAGAAGTAGTTGTTCATCATGTTGCGCAGTCCCATAGGCAGCCTCCCGTATCGTCTGTGTACCTGATCATAAGTATACACTTCAAGCGCGGGATTTGCAACAAAAAACATTAAGAATGACGGCAATCGGACATTCATATTGCAAATTAGACAAAAATAAGATATAATATGCAGGATTGGAACGCCGCCCCGCGGGACGGCGGGGGAGGCAGACGTGAGAGACACGATCATGAGGGTATCCGCCGGGACCGTCGCCCAAAACGCGCGGGCGATCCGCCGGCATATTCCCGGCAATGTGCGCATGATGTGCGTGGTGAAGGCCGATGCCTACGGCCATGACGCCGCCCGGATGGCCGCGGCGCTTTCCCGGGCGGGGGCGGACGCCTTTGCCGTCGCCATCGTGGAGGAAGCCGAGGCCCTGCGCCGCGCGGGCATCGGCGGCATGATACTGATCCTGGGCGGCGGGAACGAGGATTCGCTGCGCCGGGCCGTGCGGGCGGGGGCTTCCCAGGCCGTCTACGCGCCGTGGATGCTGAAGATCATGCAGGATGAGGCCCGCAGGGCCGGCCTGCGCGCCCTGGCCCATCTCAAGGTCGACACCGGCATGTCCCGGGTGGGCGTGCGCGGCGCGGATGACCTCGCGGCCCTGCTGGACGCGTGGAAGGCCTGCCCGGACGTGGAGATGGAGGGCGCGTTCACCCATTTCTGCGTCGCGGACGAGGACCCGGAATTCACCCTGCTGCAAAAGCGCCGCTTCGACGAGGCGCTGGCCGCCGTGCGCGCGGCGGGCTTTCACCCCATTGCCCACGCCGCGGCCTCCAGCGCCATGCTGGACCCGGCGCTGCAATACGACATGGTGCGCCCCGGCATCGCCCTGTACGGCACCGGTGTGCCCCGGCTTGCGGGCGAGCTGACCGGCGCGCAGACCCTGTCCACCCGCCCGGTGCGGCTGCAGTGGATCAAGGCGGGGGATACCGTGGGCTACGGCCGCACGTTCACCGCCGAAAGGGATACCCTGGTGATGACCCTGCCCATCGGCTACGGCGACGGCTATCCCCGGCTTTTGAGCAACCGCGCGCCGGTGCTGGTGAAGGGCCGCCGGGCAAGATTGATCGGCCGGGTGTGCATGGACATGGTCATGGCCGACGTCACCGACATCCCCGGCGTCACCCTGGAGGACGAGGTGGTACTGCTGGGCCGCCAGGGCGACGAGCGCATCACCGCCGACGAGCTGGCAGAGCTTGTACAGACCATTCCCTACGAGATCATGCTGGGCTTCAGCGCGCGCATTCCGGTGCGCGTGGAGGACTGATGCCCCCGAACGGGAGGCGAGGATTTTGACTATCGGAGATATGTACAGGACCAACGCGATGACCACATTCCTGCTGATCCTGATCAACCTGGGCCTGTTCACGCTGAACCGCCTGGCCTGGACGGTGCTGGGCCTGCTGTGCCTGGGCGGCGCGCTGTTCCTGGCCTTCCGCCAGGGCATGGCCTACGGCCACGAGGCCAGCGGCATACTGAAGACCGTCGAAAAGGCCCAGGATCCCCAGAGCCCGACCCACGGCCAGCTGGACAGGAAGCTGATCGGCCGGGCCTGGAGCGTGACCACCGGCATCCGCGCGGTGCTGGCCTGCGCGCTGCTGCCCTATGTGGTGGGGGCGGCGTACATCGCCTGCTCGCTGTTGAATGTGGAAAAGCTGGTCATGCCGCTGCGGCTGGCCTCCTGGGTGCTGGCCGCGCCCTTCTGGCCCGTGGTGCTGCCCTGGTACAACACCTTTGACCGGCTGACGGGTGTGGTGGCCGCCGTGCTGATGATCTCGCCGTTCCTGCTGCCGCTGAGCACCTTCGCCGGCTATATGCAGGGGCCCAGGCTGTGGGAAAGATCCGAAAAAGCCATGGCCGAGGGCAAGCGCCGGGCCAAGGCAAAATCCCGCGTGGTGCGCAAGAAAACCGTGCCCCGTTCGCAGCGCCCTGAAATTTGATATTTTTTCGAAAAACCGATTGCAAATATTGCACAATTATGATATAATTGAGGCAATATCATAGGTGGAGCTATGCGCATTATATCCGGAGAGGCCCGCGGACGCACGCTTTTCGCGCCGAAAGGGGCGGAAACGCGGCCCACGTCCGATAAGATCAGGGGCTCGCTGTTCAACATCATCGGCGCGCGCGTGATGGACGCGCGGGTGCTGGATCTGTTCGGCGGCACCGGCGCGCTGGCGCTGGAGGCGCTCAGCCGCGGGGCGGAATCCGCGGTGATCGCGGACAGCTCCAGAGAGGCGCATCGGGTGATAGACCGCAATGCCCACAGCGTGGTGAAGCAGGATTTTGATCTTCGCTGCCGCATACTGTGCGCGGATTATCGCAGCGCCATCGGCGCTGTGGCGGGCCGGATGTTCGATCTGGTATTCCTGGATCCGCCCTATCGCATGGTCGAAGCCTATGGGGACGCGCTGTCGCGGCTGGCCGGCGCGGATATGCTGGCGCCGGGGTGCCTGATCGTCCTCGAGCGCCTGAAGAAGGCTGTTGTCCCGCTGCCGGAGGGCTTTTGCGTGCTGGACACGCGGTTGTACGGCGATACGGCGGTGGATTTTGTCGAGATCGGACCGATGGAAGCATAAACGACCACACGAAATGGATGAAACCGGTATACCCGGGTAGACTAAGCTGCATCAGGCGGCCGCCGGGTGCGGAAAGGAAGGGCTAAACGATGGATCGCGATCAGGAAAGATTCTACGAGGATGAGGAGCAGGATACCCGCGAGGCCTCGCAGGCGCATCAGAACGAAGAAGTCAACGACATGCGGTACTTCCTCGAGCTGCTGAAGCACATTCGCGCGGCGATCAACGCGGGCACCAGCGTGCCGTTGACCGGCAAAAAGATCATCGATGCGGAAAAATGCCTGATGATTATAGATGACATGGAGAAAAACCTGCCCGACGCCGTGCAGTATGGCCTGCAGATGTACTCCGAGCAGGAGCGCATCATGAACGAAGCCGAAACCAAGGCCATGAGCCGCATCAGCAGCGCCGAAATGCGCGTCAACGCCGCGCTGGAGCGCGCCAGGGAGGATGCCGAGCAGCGCGTGCTGGACGCCGAGAACGAGGCCCACGCCATACTGCAGGACGCCCAGGAGCGCGCCGACCACATGATCGACGAGAGCGAGATCCTTCGTCAGGCCCGCGAGGAGGCCCGCATCATCAAGAACGACGCCCGGGTGGAGGCCAGTGAGCTTCGCCTGAAGGCCCAGCATGACGCCTACCAGCTGCTGGCCTCCGTGGAGGACCAGATGACCGAGGCCTGCAAGAACATCCGCCGCCGCCGTGCCGAGCTGGGCGACGATGGGGAATGACGACACACCCTTCCCGCCGGGAGACTTCGAAAGAGGTCTCCCGGTTTTTTTGACGCGATCTTGTCCATACTCATAGTATCTGTACCTGGATTTGGAGGATATCTATGAGCACGGAACGGGACGTTGAACGCTTGGCGGAGGACGAACGGACGCTGGCGGAGGATGCCCTGGCGATGCGGGCGCTGACGGAGCGGCGCGCGCCGGGGCGGGATGCGCGGCTGGGGCTTTCCCGACGGACGGCGGAACGGCTTGCGGCCCGCCTGAGCGAGGCCCGCAGGCTGCGCCGGCGCCGGGGCGTGGCGGATGAGGCGCTG
>CACYWI010000116.1 GCA_902778045.1 uncultured Eubacteriales bacterium | reverse complement strand
TTGACTTGCCGCCAGCAAGCCTGCGGAACTTCGCCTTGCCATAACGAAAAGTCTGCTCGTATGATTGCCCAGATCCTAATTGAGTTTAGAGTGTGTTTCTAAATGCCGGGAGATGCAGTTTCGAGTGAATTTGACTGCATTTCAAGGCGATTCCCTGCAGGTTTACTGGCGGTAAATCAAGGGGAATCAACGCAGAAATGCAGTCAAAGACGCCGAAAATGCGCTTCAGGTATTTTGGAAACACACTCTTTATCAAAGTCAAGGGGCGGCCAAACCCTTCGGTTTGGCCGCCCCGTTCGTTCAATCCGTCGTCAATTACTTGGCGGCGTTCATGAACAGCTTCTCGCCGGTGGGATAGGTGGTCACGCCACTGATCTCGGGCACGGCGATCCAGGTGGTGGCATAGTAGTACACGGGGATGCAGCAGGCTTCCTCGCCCACCGCCAGCGCCTCGGCCTGATGCATCAGGGCCATGCGCTCGGCAGCGTCGGTGGAGGCGGCGACCTTCTTCATCAGCTCGTCATACTCGGGGTTGTTGTAGAAGGTGGAGTTGTTGCCGGAGTAGCTGGTGAACAGGTCCAGCAGGTTGCTGGGATCGTTGAAGTCAGCCACCCAGCCGTCGCGGGCCAGGGTGTGCTCGCCTTCGCGGCGGGCAGCCAGGAACACGTTCCACTCCATCTGGGTGATCTCGATGTTGATGCCCAGGTTTTCCTTCCACATGGCCTGCAGGGCCTCGGCGGTGGCAACGTGCACGCCGGAGACGTTGGTGCAGTACTCCACGGTGGGGAAGCCCTCGCCGTTCGGATAGCCGGCCTCAGCAAGCAGCTCCTGAGCCTTGGCGATGTTGGCCTGGTAGTCGCTGCGGTCGATCACGGTGTCGAAATCGCCGAAGTCGCTGCCGTCGTCCGCCACGAAGCCGTTGCCGACAAAGTCGGTCGCGGGCAGGTAGGTGTTCTGGGTGACGGTCTCGGCCAGGTAGTAGGGATCGATGGCCAGCTGCAGAGCCTTGCGGACGCGGGCGTCGGTGAAGGGCTCCACGGTGTTGTTGATGTTCACATAGTAGGTGCCCAGCTGGGGCTCGGTGTAGAACAGGCCCTCCTCACGCAGGGAGGCCAGCTCCTCGGTGGGATAGTCGTCGCACCAGTCCAGCTCACCGGCGCGCATGGCGGCCAGCTTGGCGTTGGGATCGGTGATCAGCTTCCAGCAGATGCGCTTGCAGACCAGCTTGTCGACGTCGTAGTAGTTCTCGTTGGGCACCATGACGATCTCCTCGTCCATGGTGTAGCTCTCGAGGGTGTACGGGCCGTTGCCGATCAGGGTCTCAGGGGTAGTGGCCCAGGCGTCGCCATTGGCCTCGACGATGTCCTGACGCACGGGATAGTAGGTCGGGAAGGCCATGACCTCGAGGAAGTAGGCGCAGGGATCCTGCAGGGTGATCTCGATGGTCTTGTTGTCGATGGCCTTGACGCCCAGCTCGTCCACTTCCTTCTCGCCCATGGAGATATCCAGGCCGTTCAGGATGTACTTGCCCATGTCGCCCGCGTAGGGAGCGGCGATCTCGGGATCCACCAGGCGCTTCATGGTGTAAACAAAGTCCTCGGCGGTCAGATCCTGGCCGTCAGACCACTTGGCATCCTCGCGGATGTGGAAGGTGTAGACCATGCCGTCGTCGCTGACCTCATAGGATTCGGCGGCGCCGTTGACGATACCTTCGCCGTTCCAGCCGTACTTCATCAGGCCCTCGAACAGATGCTTGATGTAGTTGGAGCCGTCGGAGGCGGAGTTCAGCTGCGGATCCAGCGTCTCGGGCTGGGAGCCGATGCAAGCGTTGATGGTCTGGACTTCCTCAGCGGAAACCACGCCGACCAGAGACATGACCAGCGCCAGCGCCAGCACAAGTGCAAACAGTTTCTTCACGGGTTCTTCCTCCTTGATGATATTGTAAAACGCCTTGCGGCGGTTTACTTCACTCGTCACAGTCCCAGGTCCTGCTTCACCTTGTGGCAGGCGCAGGTGTGACCCGGCTCCACGGTGATGGTCTCGGGCCGCTGTTGGCGGCAGACATCCATCGCGTAGGGGCAGCGGGTGTGGAACTTGCAGCCCTGGGGCGGGTTGATGGGGCTGGGCACGTCGCCCTCCAGCACCACGCGCCTGCGGCTGCGGCTGACCTCGGGATCCGGGATCGGTATCGCGGACAGCAGCGCCTGGGTGTAGGGGTGCATCGGGTTGCGGTACAGGCTGTTGGCCTCGCAGACCTCCACCAGGCTGCCCAGGTACATCACGCCCACATGCTTGGAGATGTGGCGCACCACGTTCAGGTCGTGGGCGATGAACAAATAGGCCATGCCCAGCTTCTGCTGCAGCTCCATCAGCATGTTGATGACCTGGGCCTGTATGGACACATCCAGGGCCGAGATGGGCTCGTCGCACACCATGAAATCCGGGTGCAGCGCCATCGCCCGGGCGATGGATACCCTCTGGCGCTGGCCGCCGGAAAACTCGTGGGGGTAGCGGTTCATGTGCTCGCTGTTCAGGCCCACCAGGTTCAACAGCTCCAGTATCCTGTCGCGCCGCTCCTCCTTGCCGGAACAGGCGTCCTGGATGTCCAGCGGCTCGCCGACGATGTCGCCCACCGTCATGCGGGGGTCCAGCGAGGCGTAGGGATCCTGGAACACGATCTGCATCCGCTTGCGCAGGGGGCGCATATTGGCGTGGGTGATGTCCTGGCCGTCCAACAGGATCTGGCCGGAGGTGGGCTCGTACAGGCGCAGTATCGTGCGCCCGAAGGTGGATTTGCCGCAGCCGGACTCGCCCACCAGGCCGAAGGTCTCGCCCTTTTCGATGGTCAGGGACACGTCGTCCACCGCGTGCACGTAGCGGGCCTTGCTCAGAAGGCCGCCGCCCACCTGGAAGTTCTTGACGATGTTGCGGGCTTCAAACAGAGGCGCGTTGCTCATTGTTCCTGCACCTCCTCATTGTTCTCCAGGGCATGCAGCCAGCACATGGAGATATGGCCCTCGCCCATCTGGAATACCGGCGGCTGTTGCGTGAGGCACACCTTCATGCAATTCTTGCAGCGCGGCGCGAAGGCGCAGCCCTTGGGCAGCGCCAGCAGGTCCACGGGCGTACCCTCGATGGGCTCCAGCGGCTCGGAGCCGTCGCTGTCCAGCCGGGGCAGGCAGCGCAGCAGGCCACGGGTGTAGGGGTGCGCCGGGCGATAGAAGATATCGTCGGTGGTGCCGCGCTCCACGATGCGGCCCGCGTACATGACGATCACCTCGTCACAGATATCGGAAACGATGCCCAGATCGTGGGTGATCAGTATGATCGCGGCGTTGATCTGCTCGCGCAGGCGCTTCATCAGGTCCATGATCTGCGCCTGGATGGTCACGTCCAGGGCCGTGGTGGGCTCGTCGGCGATCAGCAGCTTCGGGTTGCACAGCAGCGTCATGGCGATCATCGCCCTCTGGCGCATGCCGCCGGAAAACTCATGGGGATACTGCTTGATGCGCTGCTCCGGGTTGTTGATGCCCACCAGCCGCAGCATTTCGATGCCCCGCTGCCAGGCCTCGGCGCGGGTCATCTTCGTGTGGCGGCGCAGGGTCTCCACCAGCTGCTCGCCCACGGTAAACACCGGGTTCAGGCTGGTCATGGGGTCCTGGAAGATCATGCCGATATCCTTGCCCCGGATCGCCTGGATCTGCTCGGCGTTCATGGCCAGCACATCCTGGCCGTTGAAGTGGATGCTGCCGCCCACCACGCGGCCCGGATAGGCCAGCAGCTGCATCATGGCGCTGACGGACACGCTCTTGCCGCTGCCCGATTCACCCACGATGCCCAGTACCCGGCCCTCGTCCAGGTCGTAGGTCACGCCGTTGACGGCCTTGACCTCGCCGGCGGGGGTGAAGAAGGAAACCTTCAGATCCTTGATTTCAAGAAGATGATCGCTCATATCGGTTTCCCCCCTTAGTTGCGCATCTTGGGATCCAGCGCGTCCCGCAGGCCGTCGCCCAGCTGGTTCATGGCCAGTATGATCAGCGCCAGCACAAGCGCCGGTATGAACAACCTGTAGGGCGCGGTCTGGAAGCCGTCCAGGGCGTCGTTGACCAGCGAGCCCAGCGAAGCCATCGGGGCGCTGACGCCCAGGCCGATGAAGCTGAGGAACGACTCGGTGAATATACTCGACGGGATCTGGAACGTGGTGGTGACCACCACGGTGCCGATGCAGTTGGGCACCAGGTGCTTGACGATGATCCAGCGGTTGCCCGCGCCCAGCGCCTTGGAGGCGGTCACGTACTCCGAGTTCTTCAGTGCCAGGATTTCACCGCGCACCATGCGGGCCATGCTCACCCAGTACAGCAGCGCAAACGTCACGAAAATGCAGATCAGGCCCGTGCCCACCGAGCTCAACGCGGCCAGATGCCCCGCGTCGAAGAAGCGCCTCAGGGGCTCCTTCAGCACGATGTTCAGCAGTATGATGATCAGCACCGTGGGGATGGAATAGATGATCTCGCAGATGCGCATCATGATCATATCCACCGTGCCGCCTACGAAGCCAGATACGGCCCCGTACAGCACGCCGATGACCACAATGAACAGCGTGGACACCACGCCGATGACCAGGGAGATGCGGGTGCCGATCATCACGCGCACGCACAGGTCCCGGCCCAGGTTATCGGTGCCGAAGGGGTGGAAATACTCGCCGTTGATCACCGGCGCCATCCGCTCGTGGCCCTTGATCACCTGGTCGTAGGTGTAGGGCATCAGCAGCGGCCCCACGAAGGCGAACAGCACGATCAGCAGCACCACCGCCAGGCTGACCATGGCCACCTTGTTGGCCTTCAGCCGGCGCATGGCATCCTTCCAGTAGGTGGTGGATTCCCGCATTTGGATCAGCTGCTCCCGCTCCTCCTTGGTGGCGGGCAGCATCATCTCCGGGGTCAGCTTGATGCGGAACGGGTCGAGCATCGGCTTCGGCGGCAGCTTCACGTTTTTCAGGGTATCCTTGTCCATGTCTCTGCCGCTCCTCTCATTCATACTTGATGCGCCGGTCGATCACGCCGTACAGCAGATCCACGATCAGGTTCATCAGCACCAGCAGCGCCGAATAGAAGATCGTGACGCCCATGATCAGCGGGTAATCCCGGTTGTTGATGGATTCCACGAAGAACTTGCCCATGCCGGGGATCGTGAATATCTTTTCGATCACGAAGCCGCCGGTCAGTATGCCCGCGGTCAGCGGCCCCAGGTAGGTGACCACAGGCAGTATCGCGTTGCGCAGCGCGTGCTTGAACAGCACAACCTTCTCCTTCAGGCCCTTGGCGCGCGCGGTCTTGATATAATCCTGGCGCAGCACGTCCAGCATGCTGGAGCGCATCAGGCGGGAAATGTAGCACATCGGGTTGAAGGACAGCGCCAGCGCCGGCATCACATAGTGCTTCCAGGTCTTCAAGCCCAGCGTGGGCAGCCAGCCCAGCTGCACGCCGAAGAAGAACAGCAGCGCCGTGGCCATTACAAAGTTCGGCACGGCGATGCCCAGGTTGGCAATGAACATCACGATGCGGTCCGTGACCTTGTTGTGCTTGAAGGCGGCCACGATACCCACCGGCACGCCGATCAGCACCGACAGCAGTATCGCCACCGCGCCTACCCCGGCCGAGACCGGGAACTTCTCCGCCAGAATCTGGTTCACCGTGAAGCCCTTGCGCTTGTAGCTGTCGCCCAGGTCCAGGCGGACCAGACGCTTGAGGTACATGATGTACTGCTCAAACAGGGGCTTGTCCAGCCCATACTTGGCCTCCATCATTTCCACGGTCTTCTTGCTGGCGCGCTCTGTGTTGAAGGGGCCGCCCGGGATCATGTTCATCAAAAAGAACGTGATGGTCGCGATCACGAACAGCGTCAACAGTGCGGAAAGAACTCTGCGAATCACAAATCTGGTCAAGGGCCGTCACCTTCAGGCATATAAAATATGATTTATTATAGCACCTCAGTGAATTTCGTCAAGTCTGTTACGGTTTATTTTTTGCAACAATCGGCCCATAAAGATGCAAATAGCCCGGTCAGGCCCGGCCACTGCAGGATATTTTCCGATTTTCGGCCAATTCATCCTTCAGAAATGCAAACCCAGCGCGGGGCCGGCGCGGTCCCGCCCTTGTCAGAAGACGTTTTTTGCCTTATAATCATGCCATACGGCCCACGGCCAAATCCACGAACCGGAGGAAAACACCATGCCTGAACTGAAGCTGCCCTTCCTGGGCCACGGCGGCGACTACAACCCCGACCAGTGGCGCGACTGCCCGGAGATATTGAACGAGGACATCCGCCTGATGAAGCTGGCGGGCTGCAACCTGATGAGCGTCGGCATATTCGCCTGGTCGGCCCTGGAGCCGGAGGAGGGCGTGTACGACTTCGACTGGCTCGAAAACGTGCTGGACCGGCTGCACGCCGCGGGCATATCCGCCTTCCTGGCCACGCCCAGCGGCGCGCGCCCGGCCTGGATGAGCCAGAGGTACCCCGAGGTGCTGCGGGTGCGGCCCGACGGCACGCGCAACCTGCACGGCGAACGCCACAACCACTGCTTCACCTCACCGGTGTACCGGGGCTTTGTGAACCGGATGAACACCGCCCTGGCCACGCGCTTCGGGCGCCATCCGGCGGTGGTGGGCTGGCACATCAGCAACGAGTACGGCGGCGAGTGCCACTGCGAGCTGTGCCACGCCTGGTGGACCGGCTTCTGGAGCAAGAAGTACACCGACTGGAGCCAGCTGCACAGCCCCTCCCCCATCGGCGAGACCGGGCTGCACGGGCTGAACCTGGCCTGGCGGCGCTTCGTGACCCACCAGACCGCGGATTTCATGCGCGCCGAGGCCGAACCGCTGCGCAGGCTGACCCCCGATCTGCCCATCACCACCAACCTGATGGAGCTGTTCTACGACATCGACTACTTCGATTTCTCCGAGGGCCTGGACTTCGCCAGCTACGACAGCTATCCCCGCTGGGGCGGCCCGGATGAGGAGCGCACCGCCCTGGGCGCGGCCTTCAATTTCGACATGATGCGCTGCCTGAAGCAGAAGCCCTTCGCGCTGATGGAATCCACCCCCAGCCAGGTGAACTGGCAGCCGGTGTGCAAGCTGAAGAAGCCGGGTATGCACCTCCTGTCCAGCCTGCAGGCGGTGGCCCACGGCGCGGACACGGTGCAATACTTCCAGTGGCGCAAGAGCCGCGGGGCCAGCGAAAAGTTCCACGGCGCGGTGGTGGGCCACAGCGGCCACGAGCACACCCGGGTGTTCAGGGACGTGCAATCGGTGGGCGAAGCATTGAAGGCGCTGAACGGCATCCAGGGCGCCATGCCCGGGGCGAAGGTGGCGCTGCTGTACGACGTGCAGAACCGCTGGGCGCTGGAGGACTGCCAGGGCCCCCGCCGGGAGAAGCACTATATGGACGTGGTGCTGGAGCACTACCGGGCCCTGAAGCGCCGGGGCGTGGACGTGGATGTGATCGACGAAAGCCGGGACTTCGCGCCCTATAAGCTGATCGCCGCCCCGATGCTGTACATGCTGCGCCCCGGCGTTGCCGAGCGGCTCACGCAGTTCGTGGAGCGCGGCGGCACGCTGGTGTGCACCGCCATGACCGGCCGGGTGGACGAGGACGACCTGTGCTTCCTGGGCGGCTTCCCCGGCCCGCTGAGAACGGCGCTGGGCATCTGGATCGAGGACATCGACGCGCTGTACGACGGCGAGCAGAACGGCATCGCCATGAACGGTCAGTCCCATTCCTGTATCGAGCTGTGCGAGCTGATCCACGCCGAGACGGCGAAGGTGCTGGGAAGCTACGAAAAGGACTTTTACGCCGGGGAGCCCTGCGTGACCGTGAACGCCCTGGGCGCGGGCCGGGCCTGCTACATCGCCACCCGCCCGTCCCCCGAGTTCCTGGATGAATTCTACGCGGAAGCCTTCAAGCACGCGGACATCGCCCCGCTGATCGAAGCCCTGCCCGCCGGCGTGGACGTGGCCCGCCGCGGGAACACGCTTTTCGTGATGAACTTCACCGGCGCGCCCGTCACCGTAACGCTGCCCCGTGGCACGGACGCCCTCACCGGCGAAGCCGTGGGCGGCGAGACGGCGCTGGAGGTGAATGGGATCAGGGTGATAAACGGTTGACTCAATCCGGCATCCGCCCAGAATGAAATTGAATCTTATTTTGGCCGGATGCCGGGCCATGTAACACAGAGAACCGTCCCCCGTGTTGTAGAATCAACAAATCGGGATTTGCGGAGGTAAGCAAATGGAATACAGGATCGAGGACTTGACAAAGGAAGAAGCCGATTATATTGGCGAAAAGATAAATGAGATCGTGCCGTGTGAAGTGGATGCGGACGAAGAAAAATTTGTGCTCAAAATCGATA
>CACYWI010000115.1 GCA_902778045.1 uncultured Eubacteriales bacterium | reverse complement strand
CCTGTCAGGATTGTTTGCACTCTCCATTATACAGGTAAATCCACGTCCTTGCATCTTGGGGGTCACTACATATTGTCTGAGCGCAGCGAAGGATCTTGCTTATCCATGTACGGGGGCGATTTGGTAATCGCCCCCGTTGTGTTCTTTTCCTATTTGGTCTTGATCTTTTTATAGCTCGACCACTTGGAGTAATACTTCGTCTTGTTTACGGTCTTGTACGAGCGAATGCGTACATAGTACGTCTTCTTCGCCTTCAGCTTCTTCAGCGTCGTCTTGACGGTGGCGTACTTCTTGACGGTGACCTTCTTCGCGTTTGAGAAGCTCTTTTTCGTAGCGTACTGCACCTGATAGCCGGTGACGCCCTTGACCTTCTTCCAGCTGACGGTGATCTGCTTCTTGCCGGCCTGCAGCTTCAGGCCGGAGACCTTCTTCGGGTTGATCTTGAAGGTCTTTTTCACACTGCCGGAATACTTGCCCT
Source organism: uncultured Eubacteriales bacterium (assembly GCA_902778045.1). Lineage (GTDB taxonomy): Bacteria > Bacillota > Clostridia > Christensenellales > Aristaeellaceae > UBA2862. The sequence goes on along the minus strand of CACYWI010000115.1, from coordinate 6,006 downwards.
TCTTGCCCTTGACGGTCACGGTGGCCTTGCCGATGGCCGTGTTGTTCTTGTAGCTGACGGTATAGTCGGTGCCTTCCTTCAGCGTCTTATCACCGTACTTCACCGTCACAGCGGGCTTCTTCGCCTTGCCGTCATAGGTGTAGGACGTGGTCTTCAGCGCAACCTTTGCCTTGGAAGAGTCAAGCCCATACACTTCGACCTTGTAGCCTTGGTCCTTAGCCCACTTTGCCACGGCGCAGTCGGCTGCGGGTACGCGGAACACAAGACCTTCACTGCAATCCTGAAATGCGTTACTAAGATAGCTGATATCCCCATTTTCAAAGAAGACCACCTTCAAGCCGGTGCAACTTTTGAACGCATACTCGCCGACAAAGGTCACGCTGTACGGAATGGTCACGCTGGCCAGGCTTTCGCATTTGTCGAACGCATAATCGCAGATGCTGGTCACGCTGTTCGGGATGGTGACGCTGGTCAGGCTGGTGCAGGTATTGAACGTCCCAGAGGCGATGCTGGTCACGCCTTTCCCGATGGTCACGCTGTCCAGGCCGGTGCAGTAGGCGAACGCATAATTGCCGATGCTGGTCACGCTGTCCGGGATGGTCACGCTCTTCAGGCTGTCGCTGTAGGCGAACGCATAACGGTCGATGCTGATCACGCTGTCCGGGATGGTCACATGCTTCAGGCTGGTGCAGTAGTCGAACGCAGAATTGCCGATACTGGTCACGCTGTTCGGGATGGTTACACTGGTCAGGCTGGTGCAGTGGCTGAACGTAAGATAGTCGATGTCGGTCACGCTGTTCGGGATGGTCACGCTCTTCAGGCTGGTGCAGGATCTGAACGCAGAATTGCCGATACTGGTCACGCTGTTCGGGATGGTCACGCTCTCCAGGCTGGTGCATTCGAGAAACGCTTCATTGCCGATGCTGGTCACGCTGTCCGGGATGGTCACGCTCTTCAGGCCGGTGCAGTATCTGAACGCATAATCGCCGATACTGGTCACGCTTTTCGGAATGGTCACGCTGGTCAGGCTGTCGCATTTGGAGAACGCAGAATTGCCGATGCTGGTCACGCTGTTCGGGATGGTTACGCTGGTCACGTTGCTGGCGCCCCAGAACGCCAGCGGGGCAATGCCGGTCACACCGTCCGGGATCACCACGTCTCCGCCAGAGCCACAGTACTTTTCGAGCACGCCGTTCTCAATCCGGGATTCGACTTCAGAGGCCATGACCGACGGTTCGGAGGCGGCTTCATCATAGGAGGCGGGCTCAGTGTCGCCGAGCGCTATCTCGGACTCCTTTGAGCCGAGGAACAGGTCTTCAACCTCGGATACGGTTTCCTCGACCGCTTTGGAGGCGATTTCCGGATCAAGCGGCTCCGCAAGCGCGCCGGCGGTCAGCATCAGCGCGAGGAGCAATGACATGAATCCAAACAGCTTCTTCATAAACATATACCTCTCTTTTTGTGAATGATGATCGATCCGCACGGTTATACGGTTTCAAACCGGCTTTCGCTGCGAACCTGCCATCATCCTGTTATTATGTACAATATAGCATATTTGCCTGCTCTTGTAAATTATCCGGAATACTTTTTCGCTCAGAAAGGCAGGTATGAACAAAAAAACCGCCTCAAAACAACGGATCCGGGTTGTTCTGAGGCGGTTTATTGTGCTCAGTGGCAGGGAACGGGGGAACCGGATCGCCACGTCAGCCCCGTTAGGGCTTCTTCGCAATGACAGGGTTCGAAGTACAGCATTATGCCTCGAACCCTGTCATTGCGAGGAGCGGAGCGACGTGGCAATCCGGTCCTATTGCCTCGCGTATTTGTAGATCTGCTCCAGCACGTTGTCGATGCCGTTGGCCGTGGGCTCGGTGGCCATGGCCTCGTACAGCGCGCCGCGGTCGTGGTACAGCTGCTCCACGGCCTCGACCAGGGTGTCGGGGCTCATGTTCTCCTGCAGCAGCACGCGGCTGAAGCCCCTGGCGCGGAAGGATTCGGCGTTCAACAGCTGGTCGCCCCGGCTGGCCCCCTTGGGATAGGGGATCAACAGCGCCGGCTTGCGCGCCGCCAGGATCTCGCACAGGGCGTTGCTGCCCGCGCGGGAGATCAGTATGTCGGCGCAGGCATAGGCGTCGGCCATCTCCTCGTTCAGGTATTCCCGCTGCACATAGTTGGCGGTGCCCTCGTACACGTCGTTCAAATTGCCCTTGCCGCACAGGTGGAGCACCTGGAAGTTCCCGGTGAGCCGGGGCAGGGACTGCCACACCGCCTGGTTGATGGCCTGCGCGCCGCTGGAGCCGCCCACGATCATCAGCACCGGGCGATGGTCGTTAAAGCCGAAGTGCCGCCGGCCCTCATGCCGGTCACCCTGCAGGATCTCGGGGCGGATGGGGGTGCCGGTGTGCACGCCCTTGCCCTTGGCATACTTCACGGCCTCCGGGAAGGTGCAGCACTGGACCTTCGAAAAGGGCAGGCACAGCTTGTTGGCCAGGCCCGGGGTCATGTCCGATTCATGGGTGACCACCGGCACGCCGTTCAGCTTCGCGCCGTAGACCACCGGCACCGACACGAAGCCGCCCTTGGCGAACACCACGTCGGGCTTCAGCCTTCGGATGATGCCCGCGGCCTGGCCCACGCCCTTGATCACGCGGAAGGGGTCGGAAAAGTTCTTCCAGTCGAAGTACCGGCGCAGCTTGCCCACGGACACCGTGTGAAAGGTGACGCCGGGCACGCTGGATATCAGCGATTCCTCGGCGCTGGCCTTCGCGCCGATGTAGTGAACCTCCCATCCGTCGGCCAGCAGCCGGGGGATCAGCGCCAGGTTCGGCGTGACGTGGCCCGCGGTGCCGCCGCCCGTGAGAACGATCTTCTTCAACGCACATTCCCTCCATGAGGATGCATAATTATGCATGAAAAAACAGAAACTACCCGAATTATAAACTTCGTAGATGTATTCGCCTTTACCTCGCTGTTAAAAAACGGGGTAAAATCGGTGTCAGGAGGCGCGCGGCCCGCGGTCATCAAAAAATCGTCAAAATGCATCAAATCCCCCTTTTGTTTTCGACCAAAATCGGTTACAATGGTAACATGGACAAATACGCACGTCCCGGAGGTAAAGCACATGAGCTATCAGGCACTGTATCGCGCGTGGCGGCCGGACACATTCTCGGAGATCTGTGGCCAGGACGCCGTCACCCGCACGCTGAAGCGCCAGGTGATGACCGGGCACATCGCCCATGCCTATCTGTTCTGCGGCACACGCGGTACCGGCAAGACCAGCGCGGCCAAGGTGCTCTCCAGGGCCATCAACTGCCTGAACCCCCAGGACGGCGACCCCTGCGGCGAATGCGAGATCTGCCGCGCGCTGAAGCAGGAGACCAGCATGGACGTGATGGAGATCGACGCCGCCAGCAACAACGGCGTGGACGAGATCCGCGACCTGCGGGAGAAGATCAAGTATCCCCCGGCGGTGACCAGGTACAAGGTGTACATCATCGACGAGGTGCACATGCTGTCCACCGGCGCGTTCAACGCCCTGCTGAAGACCCTGGAGGAGCCGCCGAAGCACGCCGTGTTCATACTGGCCACCACCGAGCCCCAGCGGCTGCCGGCCACGATACTCTCCCGCTGCCAGCGCTTCGACTTCCACCGCATCTCCACCGATGTGATCATCGACCGGCTGATGGTGGTGCTGGGCGGCATCGGGCGCTCGGCCTCCGAGGATGCGCTCGCCGAGATCGCCCGGGCGGCGGAGGGCGCGATGCGCGACGCGCTGAGCCTGCTGGACGTGTGCCTTTCCTATACCGACGGCGAGGTCTCCGGCCAGCTGGCCCGGGATGTGCTGGGCACGGCGGGCCGGGTCGCGATGTTTGAATTCGTGGACGCGCTGATCGACGGCGACGCCGGCGCGGCGCTCACCCAGATCGACCAGGTGATGCGCCGGGGCAGCGATCCCCAGGTGTTTATCCGCGATACGGCGGCCCACCTGCGGTGCGTGATGCTGGCCGGCGCGGTGAAGGACGGCCTGGCGGAGCTGCTGGAGGTCACCCCTGAGGACGCCGAACGCTTTGCCGGCCAGGCGAAGCGCGCCAGCGCCGACGGCCTGAACCGCATGCTGGAGCTGTTCCTGCGGGCCGAGCCGGACACCAAGTGGGCCTCCCGCCCCCGCACGATCCTGGAGCTGGCCGCCGTGCGCGCCTGTCACCCGGAGAGGGAGGAGGACGCCGCCGTGGCCGAACGGCTGCAGCGGGTGGAAAAGCTGGTGGAGAGCGGCGCGGCCGCCCGCCCCGCGAAGGCCCAGGAGCGGCCGGCGGCGCAGAAGACCGAGGCCCCGAAGCCCAAGCCGGCCCCACAGGCGGCGCCGACCCCTGCCGAGACACCGCCCCAGCAGTGGCTGGACGCGCTGGCGCGGCTGCAGGAGGAGAACCCGCCCATTCGCTCGCCGTTGGAATCGATGCGCTTTATCCGCTTCGACGGACGCCAGGTGGCGGTGGAGTTCAGCCGCAAGAGCATGATGCACATGAAGCTTCTGGAGCGCAAGAAGCCCCTGATCGAGGCGGCGCTGGCCGAGGCATTCGGGCAGCCGGTGGCCATATCCATGAGCCTGGAGGGCAGCGGCGCCGCGCAGAAGTCAGTATCCGATACGGCCAGGGAGGTCATCAATCAAGCCTATGATGTCTTCGGACGAGAAAAGATCAGCCTTGACGAATAAAAAGGGCAAGCCCCTGTGGGAGGGCCATCGCAAGCGCCTGCGCCAAAGGATGCAGTGGGCGGGCTGGGAATCGCTGCGCCCCCATGAAATGCTGGAGCTGGTGCTGTTCCGCGTCGTGCCCAGGAAGGATGTTTCCGTCGTGGCGCGGCTGCTGGTGGATCGCTTTGGCTCGGTGGGCGGCGTGTTTGCCGCTACGCGGGAGCAGCTGATGAGCGTCAATGGCGTGACCGAATCCATGGCCCGGTGGATCGAGCTTACCAACGAGCTGATACACGCCTATTATGCCCTGAACGCCAAGGGCAACATCCGCCTCAGCAGCTATCAGGAGGTGCTTGCCTTCCTGCGGCCCAGGCGATCCGTGGGCGACGGCAGACCCTGGGTGATCTATGTCAGCTTCAACTACAACATGATCATGTGGGAGCCGCTGAAGGACAGCCCCGATTGGTGGGACGGCACCAATATCAGGTACATACTGAAGAACGCCATAGCGACCGACGCGCGCTTCCTGTTCCTGGTGCTCTGGGGCGACAATGCCCTGCCAGAGATGAACCAGGAGGATGAGGATAACCTGAAGGCGCTGGCCGTCTCGCTGCATGCCGCCGAGGTCAATTTGCTGGACTGCCTGCTGGTGGGCGGCGGTCAGGTGTACAGCATGAACGTCCACAACCGCATGCCGCGCATGAAGGATAAGGACCAAAGGGATTCGCTGCGCGAGCGGTATGTGAAGGGCGAGGAATACGGGGCCGGGAGCTGAAGCGGCGCCGCGTATGGCGAATCAATAATTTCCACCCATATCTTTATGGCCTCCGCGCACACTATCGGTGAGTAAGCGCAAGGAGGCTTTTGCTATGAACGAGACGGTGCAGCTGCTGCAGGACGTGGTGCGCAACGCCCGCACGGGCCAGGACGCGGTGGAACAGCTGATGAAAAAGACGGTGGATTCCGACATGCGCAACGAGCTGATCCGGGAGAAGGAGGATTATTCCGTCACCCGGCGGGAGAGCGAAAGGGCGCTGGCGGATGCCGGGGGCCAGGCCGAGCCGGTGGGCCCGCTGGCCAAGGCGGGCATGTGGATGGGCCTTGAGATGGAGACCGCCACGGACCGCTCCGATGCCCACATCGCCGAGATCGTGATCCAGGGGGCCACCATGGGCGTGATCGAGATGACCAAGGCCCTGAACACCTATGACGACGCGGACGACCGCGCCCGCAGCCTCGCCAGCCGCTTCGTGGTGCAGCAGAACGAGACCATCGACCGGCAAAAGGCGTTTTTGCAGAACGATTAGAGTGTGTTTCTA
>CACYWI010000114.1 GCA_902778045.1 uncultured Eubacteriales bacterium | reverse complement strand
ACAGGCGGCTGATCCTGTCCAGCGAGGCGGGCGTGCTGTTCGAGGAGAACGCCCACATCCGCCGCCGCTGGAAGCTGAAGGGCGGCGACGTGCTGGCGGCCGACCTGAAAACCGGCGATCTGCTGGAATCGGAGGCGCTGAAGGCGCGGTTCGCCGCGGAGCACCCCTACGGGGAATGGGTCGGGCGCATCGTCAGGCTGGGCGACCTGCCCGAAGCCCGCGCGGACGAAAAGGCCGAGGATACGCAAGCGCTGTGCAGGGCCTTCGGCTATGCCTGGGAGGATGTCCAGGACGTCATACTGCCGATGGCGCGGGCCGGACAGGAGCCCATCGTGTCCATGGGCGCGGACGAGCCCCTCGCGGCGCTTTCGAAGGTCCACCCGCCGCTGTACGATTACTTCCGGCAGCGCTTCGCCCAGGTGACCAACCCGCCCATCGACGCGCTGCGGGAGGCCTGCAAGACGGATTGCGCCATCTATATCGGCGACGACGGAAACCTGCTGTCCCACGATCCCGACAACTGCGCCGTGCTGGAGCTGCCCTCCCCCGTGCTGACCGCCGACGAATTGCACCGCATCCGCGGCATCGACCACCCGTCGTTCTCCGTAAGGGAGATCTCGCTGCTCTATCCTGTCGATTCCCGGCTGCGCCAGGCCATGGCGCGCTTCTTCGCCGCCTGCGACGCGGCCTGCGCGGACGGCGCGAACATACTGATACTCTCCGACCGGGGCGTGGACGCGCAGCGCCTGGCCATCCCCTCGCTGCTGGCCGTTTCGGCGCTGGAGCAGCACCTGATCCGCGTCAAGAAGCGCACGAAGGTCTCCGTGATCCTGGAGAGCGGCGAGCCCCGGGACACCCACCAGCTGGCCATGCTGATCGCCTACGGCGCGCGGGCGGTGTGCCCCTACCTGGCCCACGCCATCATCCGGGAGCGCCTGTCCGGGGAAGCGGTGGAAGGCTACGACCGGGCCCTGACCGCGGGCATATTGAAGATCGCCTCCAAGATGGGCGTATCCACGCTGCAGGCCTACCAGAGCGCCCAGCTGTTCGAGGCGGTGGGGCTGGATCTGCAGTTCGTCGAGCAGTATTTCACCAACACCCCGGTCGCGCTGGGCGGCAGGGGGCTGCACGACGTGGAGGCCGACAGCCGCTGGCACCACGACCAGGCGTTCTCAAGCCCGGTTCAAGCCTTCCTTCCCAGCGTCGGCAGGCACAGGCTGCGCACCGGCGAGGGGGCCGAGGCGCACCTGTACAGCCCGAAGGTGATTCACCTGCTGCAGCAGGCGGTGTGGACCGACGACGAATCGACCTTCGATGAATACGCCGCGCTGGTGGAGCGGGAGGGCCCGCGCACCATCCGCGGGCTGCTGGATTTCAACTTCGAGCTGTGCAACCCCGTGCCGCTGGATGAAGTGGAGCCGGTGGAAAGCATCGTCCGGCGGTTCAGGACCGGGGCCATGTCCTACGGCTCCATCTCCCGGGAGGCCCACGAGTGCATGGCCATCGCCATGAACCGCCTGGGCGGCCGCAGCAACAGCGGCGAGGGCGGCGAGCTGCCCGAGCGCTTCGGCACAGAGCTGAACTCCGCCATCAAGCAGGTGGCCTCCGGGCGCTTCGGCGTGACCCGGGACTATCTGCTGTCCGCCAGGGAGATCCAGATCAAGATGGCCCAGGGCGCGAAGCCCGGCGAGGGCGGCCACCTGCCCGGCGCGAAGGTGACGGAAAGCGTGGCCAGGACCCGCTGCGCCACGCCGGGGATATCGCTGATCTCTCCCCCGCCCCACCACGACATCTACTCCATCGAGGACCTCGCCGAGCTCATCTACGACCTGCAATGCGCCAACGAGGACGCGAAGATCACCGTGAAGCTGGTGTCCTCCACCGGCGTGGGCACCATCGCCAGCGGCGTGGCCAAGGCCGGCGCGGGCGGCATACTGATCTCCGGCGGCGAGGGCGGCACCGGCGCGGCCCCCATGTCCAGCGTGCACCACGCGGGCCTGCCCTGGGAGATCGGCCTGGCCGAGGCCCACCAGGTGCTGTGCAGGAACCGCCTGCGCCAGGCCGTGACGCTGGAGACCGACGGCAAGCTGATGTCCGGCCGCGACGTGGCGGTGGCGCTGCTGCTGGGCGCGGAGCAGTTCGGCTTTGCCACCGCGCCGCTGATCGCCATGGGCTGCCGCATGATGCGCGTGTGCCACCTGGGCACCTGCCCCTTCGGCGTGGCGACCCAGGACCCCGAGCTGCGCAAGCGGTTCGTGGGCCGGCCGGAATACGTGGAGCGGTTCATGGTCTTCGTGGCACGGCAGCTGCGCAGGATCATGGCCCGGCTGGGCGCGCGCACGGTGAACGAGCTGGTGGGCCGCAGCGACCTTTTGAGGATGAAGGACGGCTCGCCCGTGGACCTGTCCGCACTGATCGGCTTCGCCCGGAACACCCGCTTCCAGCCGGAATCCCGGCACGACTTCAGACTGCACGAGCGCATGGACGCGCGCCTGGTACAGGACCACGTTCAGCTGACCACCACCGACCGGGCCTTCGGCACGCTGCTGAAGGGCGAGCGCCGCATACAGGCCCAGGGCTGCGGGGGACAATCCTTCGGCGCGTTCCTGCCGAAGGGGCAGCGCATCGCGCTGTACGGCGTGGCCAACGACTACCTTGGCAAGGGCCTGTCCGGGGGCACGCTGTCCGTGTGCCCGCCCGCGGACGCGGTGTGGGACCCCGCCGACGCGCTGATCGGCAACGTGGCCCTCTACGGCGCGACCGGCGGTCATGCCTTTATCGCGGGCATGGCGGGCGAGCGCTTCGCCGTGCGCAATTCCGGCGCGTGGGCCGTGGTGGAGGGCGTGGGCGACCACGGCTGCGAGTACATGACCGGCGGCCGCGTGGCGGTGCTCGGGCCTGTGGGCGACAACTTCGGCGCGGGCATGTCCGGCGGCATCGCCTGGGTGCTGGACGAGGGCGGCACGCTGGAAGGCCGCGTCAACAGCGGCCTGGTGAGGGTGCACGCGCTCACCCCCGAACAGGCCGTGGAGCTGCGCCGGCTGCTGGAAGCGCACCTGGCCGAGACAGGCTCCGTCAAGGCAAGAGCGATCCTTGAGGACTTTGAAGGATGGCTGCCGGAGTTCAAGGCCGTCATTTCGGACGAATACCTGGATTATTTATGCGTCCGGCACAGCCGGACTGAGGGCGCAAGCGCAGTCGAAGACGAGACGCGCCCGAAGCCCGCGGCCTGCGTCAGCGAGGACGCGAGGCAATAGAAAGGAGGTGCGGTCATGGGGAAGCCCACAGGATTCATGGAGATCTCCCGCGTGGAGAATCCATACCGCGACGCGTCGGAGCGGCTTCGCGACTTTGACGATCTGCACGTCTCCCAGCCCGCCGACGCGCGGCGGGCACAGGCCTCCCGCTGCATGAACTGCGGCGTGCCCTTTTGCCAGTCGGAATTTGGCTGTCCGCTCAACAACCTGATCCCGGAGTGGAACGACCTGCTGTACCGGGGCATGGAGCGCGAGGCGCTGGCGCGGCTGCTCGCAACCGCGCCGTTCCCGGAATTTACGGGGCGGGTGTGCCCGGCGCTGTGCGAAAAGGCCTGCAACCTGGAAAGCGAAGCGACCACCAACCGTGACAACGAGCTGTATCTGATCGAAACGGGGTTTGAGAGGGGCTGGGTCCAGCCAAGGATTCCCAGACAGCGCACGGGCAGGCGCGTGGCCGTCGTCGGCAGCGGCCCCGCCGGGCTCGCGGCGGCGGACCTGCTGAACCGACTGGGCCACGCGGTCACCGTGATCGAGCGGGCCGACCGCGCCGGGGGCCTGCTGATGTACGGCATCCCCAACATGAAGCTGCCGAAGGCCGTCGTACAGCGCCGGATCGACCTGATGGAGGCCGAGGGCGTGCGCTTCCTGCTGAACACAGAGGCAACGCCCGAAATCACAAACGCGTTCGACGCCGTGCTGCTCTGCGGCGGCGCGAAAAGGCCCCGCGCGCTGAACGTGAAGGGTGTCTTCGCCGTAGACTACCTGACGGCGGCGACCCGGGCGGTATTGTCCGGCGGCGCGCCCGCCATCGACGCCAGGGGCCGGCACGTGGTGGTCGTGGGCGGCGGCGATACCGGCAACGATTGCGTGGGCACCGCGCTGCGACAGGGGTGCGCCTCCGTCGTGCAGCTGGAGATGCTGCCCGCGCCGCCGGTCGATCGCCCGTGTGGCAACCCCTGGCCCCAGTGGCCGCGCACGCTGCGCACCGACTACGGCCAGCTGGAGGCGATCCACCGGCAGGGCGCCGACCCCCGGATCTACGAAACCACGGTGAAGCGCCTGCTGTCCGGCCGGATAGAAACGGTGAAGCTGAAGGGCTTCGACCCCATCCCCGGCACGGAGCGGGTCCTGCCCTGCGACCTGCTGCTGATCGCGGCGGGCTTCGTGGGCTGCGAAACGGCGACCGCCATGCGGTTCGGCGTCAGTCCCGACCCAAGGGGCCGCATGATGCCGGAGGACGGCAGCCATCACCTTCGGGACAAGCTGTTTTCCGCGGGCGACATGCGCACGGGCCAGTCGCTGGTGGTTCGGGCGCTGGCGGACGGCAGGGCGGCGGCCATGGAAATCGACAGGTATTTAAAGGAAGGTGCACAATGACAAAGTACATATTCGTCACCGGCGGCGTGGTATCCGGCCTGGGCAAGGGCATCACGGCGGCGTCGCTGGGGCGGCTGTTGAAGGCGCGCGGGCTGAAGGTGGCCGCGCAGAAGCTGGACCCCTACATCAACGTGGACCCCGGCACCATGAGCCCCTACCAGCACGGCGAGGTGTATGTGACCGAGGACGGCGCGGAGACCGACCTGGACCTGGGCCACTACGAGCGGTTCATCGACGAGGACCTGAACCGCTTTTCGAACCTGACCACGGGCAAGGTCTATTCCAACGTCATCCAGCGGGAGCGCCGGGGCGGCTACCTGGGCAGCACGGTACAGACCATCCCCCACATCACCGACGAGATCAAGGCCTTCATCTACCAGGTGGGCAAGAAGACCGACGCCGACGTGGTGATCACCGAGATCGGCGGCACCATCGGCGACATCGAAAGCCAGCCCTTCATCGAGGCCATCCGCCAGGTGGGGCTGGAGGTGGGACGGGAGAACGCCCTGTACGTCCACGTCACGCTGGTGCCCTACCTGAAGGCCAGCGGCGAGCACAAGTCCAAGCCCACCCAGCACTCCGTGAAGGAGCTGCAGGGCATGGGCATATCGCCCGGCATCATCGTGCTGCGGGCGGACGAGCCCATCACGGACCCCTCGGTCTTCCGGAAGATCGCCCACTTCTGCAACGTGAAGGACGACTGCGTGATCGAGAACCGCACGCTGCCGAACCTGTACGAGGCCCCGCTGATGCTGGAGGCGGCGAACCTGTCCGGCATCGCCTGCCGCGAGCTGGGCATCGACGCGCCGGCGCCCGATTTGGCGGAATGGCGCGCGCTGGTGGCGCGCATCCACCACCAGTCAAAGGCCGTGCGGATCGGCCTGGTGGGCAAGTACGTGCAGCTGCACGACGCCTATCTTTCCGTGGCCGAGGCGCTGCGCCACGCGGGCTACGCGCTGGACGCGAGGGTGGAGATCGAGTGGATCGATTCCGAGACGCTGACGGAGGAAAACTATATTGAAACGCTGTCCGGAGCGTCGAGCGAAGCGAGGCCGGGCCCGCAAGCGCAGCCCGAGGGGCAAGACGCAGGCGAAACCCGAGGGCCGCAAGCGCGGGCACGCGGGGCGATAGATGGCATCATCGTCCCCGGCGGCTTCGGCAGCCGCGGCATCGAGGGCATGATCCTGGCGGCGCGGTATGCCCGGGAGCATCACGTGCCCTACTTCGGCATCTGCCTGGGCATGCAGGTGGCCGTGATCGAGTTCGCGCGGCACGTCGCCGGCCTCGAAAGCGCCAATTCCCACGAATTCGACGAAAACAGCCCTTATCAGGTCATCCACTACATGCCCGACCAGAACGACGACGTGGACAAGGGCGGCACGCTGCGGCTGGGAAAATATCCCTGTGTGCTGCAACCCGGCACCGCCATCGCCCGATGCTACGGCGCGACCGAAATCAGCGAGCGCCACCGCCACCGCTATGAGTTCAACAACGCCTGGCGCGACGCGCTGACCGGCGCGGGACTGATCCTTTCGGGCCTGTCGCCGGACGGGCGGCTGGTGGAGACGGTGGAGCTTCCCGGCGAGCGCTTCTGCGTCGGCGTGCAGTTCCACCCGGAATTCAAGAGCCGCCCCAACCGCCCCCATCCGCTGTTCCTCGGCTTCATACGGGCGGCCCTTGGATAAAGTCCGCCCCCCGCGCAATACAGAAGATCCTCCGCTCCGCTCAGGATGACGCCGATCGCGGCATCCCGGGCGGGCGAAGGATCTTTTGTTCCCGTTTTACTGTCGTACAGGCGTCAAAGACAGACCGCGCAAGCCGGGCGAACCCGGAGGCATGATCTCAGCGCTTATCATACTAAACTCAATTAGGATCTGGGCAATCATACGAGCAGACTTTTCGTTATGGCTCCGCAGGCTTGCTGGCGGCAAGTCAAGGGACTTCAACACCGCCATAGCGGAAAGGATGCCGTAGGATTGTCTTTATTCTATTTGAGTTTAGTATCAATCGCGTCGAAGCAGCCCGCGAAGCGCACGCCCTCGACGCCGCGGACCGCGTCCAGCTGCTCCGCGGTGACACCTTCGTCGTTCCCGACCTCGATCACATAGTGATAATCGCCCAGCCGGCTGCCCTCCGGCCGGTCGTGCAGGGCCACGGGCTCCAGCCCCGCGCCGTGCAGGAGCACGATGATGTCGTCGATCCTGTCCGCGGCACAGGTGACCACGAACACGGCCCGCGTCAGCCCCTCGGCCTCGAGGGCCTGGCGGGACAGCACATAGAAGCGGGTCTTGTTGGCGTCGGTGATCTGCACGTTCTCCGCCAGCACCTCCAGCCCGTACAGCGCGGCGGCCCCCGGCGCGGCGACGGCAGCGACGGATGCATCACCGGTCTCTGCCACATAGCTGGCCGCGGCGGCGGTGCTGGCCATCTCCCGGGCCGCGGCGTCCGGCAGGTGCTCCGAGCGCCACCGGGCGCTCTGGGTGAGCCCCTGGGCGTGGGAGCACACGGTTTTGATGTCCGAAAGCGTCGCGCCGGGCACCCCCATCAGCGTCTGGCTGATGGGCAGCACCACCTCGCCCACCACAAAGGCGTCCTCCGCGGCGATCAGCGCGTCCACATAGTTCACCACCGCGCCGCCCACGGTGTTCTCCTGGGGGATCACGGCGTAGTCCGACGCGCCGGACAGCACGTCCGCGATGGCGTCGTTCACGGTGTCCCGGGGCTCCAGCGCCTCGCCGCCCCGGAAAAAGAACTGCGCGGCCTCCTCGGTATAGGTGCCCGCCGGGCCGAGATAGCTGACCCGGGCGGCCGTCTCCGCGCGGCACGGCAGCGCCAGCGCCCCGCACAGCAGCGCCAGGGCCGCCAGTCGCCGCCAGATATTCATGCGCATGTGCATGCCCTCCTTCATCGCACCGGGGGCCGCATGGTTCAGGCGGCGCCGCGCGGAACGCGCATATCGATACCTGATTATAATACAGGCCGCGGGATATTTCAAGCGTTCCGCGCCATGCTTTCCCGGATGCCTATCCGCAGTTTTTTTCAGTAAAGCGCTTCACGCCGCCCAGCACCAGGCAGTTGGTCATCTCGATGACGTCCTCCAGGGGCATGCGCTTGCCGTCCTCGATCCACTGGCGGTACGCGCCAAGGGAGGCGTTGTTGACGAAGGTCATCAGCATGCGCTTCTGGTAGTCGGTCAGCCGGTTGAACGCCTCCGACCGCCCCCAGCCCGCCTCGTTCACGCCGGCGATCATCTCGTCCCGTATGGCGTGGTACATGCCGCTTACGGTGATCTTCTCGTAGGCCATGCCCTGCTCCGCGGAGTAGAGGAAGAACTCCCGGTTCACCTTGTCCAGCTCCTCCGGCAGCCTGAAGCGCCGTATGCGCCCGAGGAAGGCGGAGGACAGCTCCATCTGCAATTCCCCCAGCAGTGCGTCCAGCGTTTCATAGTAGTGATAGAAGGTCTTCTTGTTCACCTGCGCCCGGTCGCAGAGCTCCTTCACCGTGATCCTGTCATAGGCCTTTTCGCAGATCAGCGCTTCGAAGGCGGCCTTGATGCCGGTGATGGTCTTCCTGACCCGCAGGTCCTCGTTGCCAGTCAGTATCATGCCGAATCACCCCTGTGCAATATGTAACCCCGGTTACATAGTATCAGAAAAGGCCGCGCAAGGCAAGTGCCCCTATGCCCTTTCAAACTCCGGCCGCCACGCGGCGAACTGCTTCAGCTGCGCGTCCGTGCGGTGATAGTAGCGCTCGCCCCTGTCCAGCCTGGCGATCTCGGCCATCTCATCGTCGGTCAGCGTGAAATCGAGTATGTCCAGGTTGTCCCGGATGTGATCCACGTTCCGGCTGCCGGGGATGACCACAAAGCCCATCTGCGTGTGCCAACGCAGTATGACCTGGGCGGGCGTCTTGCCGTACTTCCCGGCCAGCGCCGCGAACACGGGCTCCTGCAGAAGCGCCTTGTCGCCGTGGCCCAGCGGGTACCAGCTCATCAGCCGGATGCCATACCTGTCCAGCGTGGCGCGCAGCTCCGCCTGGGTGAAGTACGGATGCGCCTCGACTTGGATGAACTGGGGCACGATCTCCCATTGGGTCTCCAGCTCCGCGATGTACTTCCCCTCGAAGTTGGAGATGCCGACGGCCTTCGCCTTGCCGTCCCGATAGGCCTTCTCCAGCTGCCGGTAGCCGGCCAGCCAGTTGCCCGCGGGCTGGTGGATGTACAGCAGGTCCACATAATCCACGCCCAGGCGCTCCAGCGTCTCATCCACGGCATTGGGGTTCTCATACTCGCTGGGCCACAGCTTCGTGGAAATGAATACGTCCCCGCGCTTCACGCCGCTGTCCCTCACGCCGCGACCGCAGGCGCGCTCGTTGACATAGGCGTTGGCGGTGTCCACCAGGGAATAGCCCATCTTCAGCGCCTCGCGCACGCTGTTCTCCGCGTCCGCGGGCGAGAGCATGAAGGTGCCGATGCCGATGACCGGGCAGGTGTTGCCGTTGTTCAGAATGATGCTTTCCATATGTACGCCCTCCTCGTTTGATGTTTGTTGACTGTATTATAGCCGGAACGGCTTATTCAGACAACGGGCGAAAAAACGGAGATGGGCGCTTACGCAACCATCTCCGAAAAAGGGTTTCCGAATTAACGCGATTTCAACGATCCATGGGGCGGTCATTTCCCGCCGTCCATCATTCTCATGAGCGCTTCTTCATGATCTCATCCCTGAAGCGCCGCGCCAAAGGGACTCGCCCCGGCGCCGGATCAGGCGGCAGGCTCTTCCTGCGCCGCGTCCGTCACACAGTCCACCAGCTCGTAGACGGTCGGCTGGTCGAAGGGCGCGCCGTTGGCCTGAGCCACCTGCTCGTTGTAGAAGCCCGCGCCGACGATATCCCCGATGCCGTCGGCGTTTGCACCCGCGGTGACGGTCACGTTCTTCGCGGCGCAATTCGTGAACACGGTCACGGGCATGCCGTACTGCTCGTCCGCATAGCCGCCGGCGTAGCCGGTGACGCCGCCGATCCAGAAGCAGTTGTCGCCCGCGGTGATGGCCACGTTCTCGGCCGTGCAGTCGGTGAACTGCTCCGCCGCAAAGCCGCAGCCGGACACGCCGCCCAGGCCATAGCAGTCGTTGCCCGCGGTGACAGTGCCGGTGGCGGCGCAGCCCACCACGCTGGTCATCTCCAGACCGCCGCCCACGATGCCGGCGTTGGCGGTGCCGTCCGGGATCGCGATGTCCGCCTGGGCGGTGCAGTTCTCGATCATAGAGCCCATGCCCGCGCCGACAATGCCGCCATACATGCCCTCGGCGCTCATTTCGCCCGCGTGGGCGGTGACCCTGCCGTTCACCAGCGTCACGTTGCTCACGGTGGAGCAATAGGCGTAGCCCACCACGTCGGAGGCCATCAGCTGGGCGTCCACGCTGGCGTTCTCCAGGGTAAAGTTGCCCACCCGGGCATTGGCGATGCAGCCGAACAGCCCCTGCGCCCATGCCTCGGGCCGGTCGATCACCAGGTTGGAAATGGTGTGGCCCTGGCCGTCGAAGCTGCCGGTGAAGGCGGTTTCCGCAGCGGGGATCTCCTGCTCCTCGGCGCTCTCGCCGGAGGGTGCGTAGGCGCCGATGGGCGTCCATTCCGCGCCGGCCAGGTCGATGTCGGCGGTCAGCACATAGCTGCCGGCCAGGTTGTCGTTGATCGCGGCCAGCTGCTCGGCGGTGCTGATTTCGATGGCGTCCGCCGCCGCTTCAGGCTCGGCTTCCGCCGCTTCGCCCTGGGCCTCGCCCACGTTCTCATCCACAAACAGCTTGATGCAGTCCTGGATCATGCTGTCCTTGTAGCCGTCCAGTATGCCGCTGGCCAGCCAGTAGGCGTACTTGCCCTCGGAATAGTTGTTCAGGTTCTCCAGCGTATCGCCATAGCGGAATTCGATGTGCTGGGTCTCGGCCAGGTTGTCATCGGAGAAGCCAAAGTAGGTGAACAGCCCGGCGTCCGCGTCCTCGGTCCTGTAGACGTGCAGGTAGCCCGGCATCTCCTGGCCGAAGTAGGTGACGGTCATGTCCTGGTCGAAGGCATAGGTATGGCGGAACAGCTCGTTCCCCTCCGCGTCCACGCCGGAGATCACGTCGCCCGCCACGGTCAGCTTCGCGATATCGTTCTCGAAGTAGCAGTCGAACATCATGCTCTCGGGATTGGCGGCATACGCGTCGACGGCCTCCTGGCCGTACAGCCTGCCCATGAACATCCGGGTCAGCATCTGGTAGTAGCCCTCGGCGGCCTCGTCGTCCACGTTCCAGGCCTTGATGCACTCCGTCCAGTAGTCCTTCAGGTCCTCCCGGGCGAACTCGGGGAACAGCTCGACGTAGGTCGCCGCCAGGGCGATCAGGCGCTCGTCTTCGATCACGGGGATGTCCACATCGATCTCGTACAGGCCGCCCGTGGTGATGTATTCGATCTTATCGATGCGCTTGCCCTTCAGGGCCGCGTAGGCCGCGTCGTCCAGCCGCAGGCCGATCTCGGCGCGCCGCCAGAAGCTGTTGAGGTGCGCCAGGCCCACGCTGGTGTCGTCGTCCGCCGCCAGCACGATGCCGCTGACCGGGGTGTCCCCGCCCAGCGCCTCGTCCAGGCCGTCCACCCGGATCACGATGTCCGCGTGCCTGTCATACACAATGGAGGCGGCGGCCTCGATGGCCTCAGGCTCGCCTTCGATGGCGCCGAACCAGATCGCGTCGCCCACCGTCAGGACCTTGTATACCGCCGGCTGCTCGTCCAGCACATACCAGGAATAGCTCGGAGCCTCGAACAGGGCGTCCCTGCCCGCGTAGGTCGCGGTCTGCTCCTCGCCCTTCAGGGTCACGGTGATCTCCACGCTGCTGTCGTCGGTGATCTCCACGCCGCCCAGGCTTGCCAGCGCGGAGGCGTCCTCGACGTAGACCGGGAAGATGACGCCGGAGATGTCGCTGCCCTCGGGATCCTCGTGATAGGAACCGCCCGCCAGCGCGCCGGCGCGGGGCTTCATCAGGGTCGCGGAGGTCACGGCGTCCACCTTGACATCGGATTCAGCCGCGTAGAAATCCGCGTAGGGGATGTTCATCAGGACGTACGCGCCCTTGTCCTCGGCCATCGCAGGGACCATGAGCGCGGCGCACAGGCACAGCGCCAGCAGCATGCTCAACAGCTTTTTCATGTTTTGAATCTCCTTTGATGAAGTTTGAAACGCCGACTTCCTGAGCCCAGGCAGCCGGCGATATCACTGCGTTTAGGGTGTGTTTCTAAATGCTGGGAGATGCAGTTTCGAGCGGATTTGACTGCATTCAACGCAGAAATGCAGTCAAAGACGCCGAAAATGCGCTTCAGGTATTTTGGAAACACACTCTAGAAACACGCCCTAACCGATGGCCTTCGCCAGAGCCTCAAGGGCCGCGTTGGCTTCGTCGTCAGGGGCCTCGTTGCAGATCACGCTCTCGCAGGCCAGGGTGACGCCGTTGTTCGCGGCATCGGCTTCCCAATCGCGCATCCACTGGCCGTCGCCCCAGCCGTAGGAGCCGAACAGCGCCACCTTTTTGCCCGCCAGGCCGGTCTTCACGTCGTCCCACATGGGCTGGAAGACGGTCTCCTCCAGCACCTCGTCGCCCATGGCCGGGCAGCCGAAGGCGATGGCGTCATATTCCGCCGCCTTTGCCGCGCCGAAGGCCTCCGCCTCGATCTTGTCCGCGCCAATGGCGTTCACGATCACGTCCGCCATGGCCTCGGTGTTGCCGGATCCGCTGTAATACACGACTGCTACCTTGCTCATACTGATAATTCCTCCTTGATCATTATGCCGTCCTGGCCGCCACCGTCAAGCGGGTCAGCGGACAGCCCGACGCAAACAGCCTCTGGTAGACTGCTTTGCACTTTTCATAGCGTTCAAACGCCTTCAACGCTTCACACGCGTTGGAATACACCTTCCAGCAGCCGCAGGACAGGCAGTTCCTGCCGCCGTTTTCGATGAACCCCAGCACGTCCTCCAGCGGATAGCCGAGGAACACGCCGATCTCATGGGGAAAGGCGTCCAGGCTGTTCAGGCGGGTCCTCAGCGTGCCCAGCGCGCCGCGCACATCGAAGGCGCTGTAGCCACAGGCGCCAAGCAACCGACGAACGCCTTCACCCATGAGCGCCTTCTCCAATTCCCCGGATCTGTATATATAGATCAGCGCCTTGCCCTGCGCGACCTTCAGGATCGTCATCGTCACGCCCTTGTCCCGAAGCTGCCGGCGCAGCATGGCAAATTCCCGCGGAAAGCCATCCCCCATGGTATGGTTGAACAGATTGCCCAGCTTCAGCCGCGCCAGTGTTGGCGAGGCGTGATCGATGATCGCGCGTTCCAGCATAACACATCCCCGCATTCAGTTAGTTATTGCTAATCCATAGTTATAATACACTAACCGCTGTCCTGTGTCAATGACTTTTCCCGAATTTCACATTTCCGCCGGGGTGAACGCGGCGTTATCCAAAAATCCAATAAGCCACTTGACAACAGTAGTTAGTTTATGCTAATATGGAGTTAGAAATAACTAATTATAATTTGTGGAGGACATATGAGCGCTATCATCATCGGCGGCAACGAATGTATGGGCCGCACCTACTGCGACCTGTGCGCCAAATACAACATCTCCGCCCGTGCCATTCCCCTGAAGAAGGGCAGCTTCGCCAATCAGCTGGGCAAGCCGGATTACATCTTCGTGTGCATGGACACCGTATCCCACCCGCTGGTCATCAGCGCGCAGAAGGAGGCCCGGAAGCACGGCGCACAGCTGGTCAGGCTGCGACGCGGCAGCGCGTCCGCCCTGGAGCGCGAGCTGATCCGCGTCACGGCCCAGGCCTGAGACATGAAAAACGGGAGTCCGCGGCATCGCGGGCTCCCGTTCCCTTTGCCCTTGCGCGGCGGGCCCTGTCGCCTACAGCAGGAAGTACAGCCCCGCAAACATGATCGCCCCCGCCCAGTTGCCCGCGCCGCCCACGCGCAGCGGAAACAGCGCCAGCATCAACGGCAGTATGTTGAATACGCATGCCCAGCGGGGCAGCGGCGTCATGCCGGTGACCACCGCGAAGAAGAGGGCCGCGCCGAAAACCAGGAAGCCCAGGTAGCACGCGAGCATCGTGACCGAGGTCTTTTTGAAGAATTCGTTGATGATGTCCAGCGCCTCCTGGGTGCGGCCCATGCGCACATACAGCCACTCCGGCACGCCGCAGAACACGTGGTGGGCCATGCCAAACGTGGCGACCACGACGCTGCCCGCCCGCATCAGCGCGGCGCAGGTTCCCGAATAAGCGCCCATCCAGTCGCCGAGGGCCAGATAGCCGAGGGTGAACAGGCACATGGCCAGGCAGCCCAGCAGCATGGACAGCAGCGGATTGACGAGCGGAAGCCCCTTGAAGGCGGCGGACAGCTTCCGGTTGTCCTTCATGTCCCCAAAGCGTAAGCGCCCATTGGGCAGATAGATCAGCAGGCAGTCGCATGCGCCGCACAGCAGGTGCCCGGCCACGGCGGCCAGAAGCAGGCCTTTCATTTCACATTCCTCCCCGTACGGTTTTTTCGCCTCCAGGCCAGCATGATCCCGAACCAAACGATCATGCTCTCGCTCATCAGTCCGTTGGTGAAGCCCAGCCGGAACGCGCTCTCCGGCATCAGCCAGTCCCCGCCGCCATAGCACAGGCAGCCCAGCATGCCGCAGGTCAAGGCCATGTTCATCCTGTCATGCTTCATGCGCTCACCCCGCGATCAACGACGCGGCTCCCGCCGGAGAAGCCTGATCCAGCGAAGGTCCCTTGAACGATCATGTCACACCTTTACCTTCCAGCTGGCGGCCTCGCGGCGCTCGCCGACGAAGGTCCTGTAGATGCCCTCCTCGGCCATCAGCTGTTCATGGGTACCCCGCTGGACGACCTTACCGTGGTCGACCACCAGGATCTGGTCGGCGCGCGCCACGGTCTTCAGCCTGTGGGCGATCATGATCACCGTCTTCTCCCGCGTCAGCGCCCCGATGGCCCTCGTCAGCTCGTTCTCGTTCTCCGGGTCCACGTTGGCGGTGGCCTCGTCCAGGAAGATCACCGGCGCGTCCTTCATCATGGCCCGGGCGATGGAGATGCGCTGGCGCTCGCCGCCGGACAGGTTCGCCCCGCCCTCGCCGATCACGGTGTCATAGCCCTCCGGCAGCGCCGTGATGAAGTCGTGGCAGCAGGCCTTCTTCGCCGCGGCGATCACGTCCTCCATCGGCGCGTCGGGCGTGCCAAAGCGGATGTTGTTGGCGATGGTGTCGCGGAACAGGTACACGTTCTGGAACACGAAGGAGAAGTTCTTCATCAGGCTGTCCATGTCGTAGTCCCGCACGTCGCGCCCGCCCAAGGTCACCGAGCCGGCGTCCGCGTCCCAGAACCGGGCCAGCAGATTCACCAGCGTGGTCTTGCCGCCGCCGGAGGGGCCGACGATGGCGGTGGTGGTCCTCTCCGGGATGTCCAGGGACACGCCGTCGATGACCTTCTTCCTGTCATAGGAGAATTGCACGTCCCTGGCCGCGATGTCCAGGCTCGCCGGTTCGATCTCCTCCCCGGAGATGTCCATTTGCGGCGCGTCCAGGATCTCCTG
>CACYWI010000113.1 GCA_902778045.1 uncultured Eubacteriales bacterium | reverse complement strand
AATGGTGTAAATGCAAAACTGTACACAGAATATGTTTGCATAATCCCCATTTTGGCTTGACAGAGGCGTAACACTTTACTATAATAATATCGGGTGTTCCTTATGGACCTATAAGAATCAATGAGGAGGCAGATACCATGAAGAGAATCGTTGCCGTATTGCTGTGCGCCGCCATGCTGTGCATGGGCGTCGCGCTGGCCGAGGACTATGCCATCGCCACTGATACCGCTTTCCGCCCCTTTGAGTATACCGACGAAACCGGCGCGCTGGTGGGCATCGACGTGGAGCTCCTGGCGGCCATCGCCGAGGACCAGGGCTTCACCTACACCATCGAGCCCCTGGGCTGGGACGCCTCCATCGCCGCTTGCCAGGCCGGCCAGAAGGACGGCATGATCGCCGGCGCCTCCATCACCGAGGATCGCAAGGCCTCCGGCTGGATCTTCTCCGACGGCTACTTCACCGCCACCCAGTCCATGGCCATCGGCCAGGGCTCTGGCATCAAGGGCTTCGAGGATCTGAAGGGCCACAGCGTGGCCGTGAAGATCGGCACAATGAGCAAGGAATATGCCGACAGCCTGGCGGAGCAGTACGGCTTCACCGTGGTGACCTTTGAATCCAGCCCCGACATCTACATGGCGGTCATCGGCGGCCAGTGCGCGGCCTGCTTCGACGACACCCCGATCCTGGAGGATTACATCCAGAGCGGCGGCGTGCTTCTGGAGCTGGTGGATGGCACCGCCAACGAAGGCGCGGAATACGGCTTCGCCGTGTTCAATCCCGACAAGCAGGAGCTGGTGGACAAGTTCAACGCCGGCCTGGCGAACATCAAGGCCAGCGGCGTGTACGACCAGATCCTGGCCAAGTACCTGGGCGAATAACCCGTTTTCTCGCGACGCAGGGAGGCACGGCTGTGTGCCTCCCTGTTGTGATGGACAAGAAGGGAAAGGGAGAACAGTACCTTGCTGAGAATCATATCCACCTTTGGCCGGCTGCTGCTGACCGCCATGGGGCAGACGCTGCTGCTGGCGCTGTATGGCCTGTTCTTTGCCTGCATCATCGGCATGATCGTGGGCATCATGAGCGTGCTGCGCAGCCGGGCCTGCCGATTCGTGGCGGCGGTGTTCGTCAACCTGATCCGCGGCGTTCCGATGATCGTGCTGGCCTATTTCATATTCTTCGGCGTGCCCTATCTGTGGAACACGATACTGGGCGTCGGCGGCATGACGCTCTCTGCCCTGCATGCGGGCTCCATATGCCTTGCGCTGAACTGCGGCGCCTACATGGCGGAGATCATCCGCGCCGGCATCGAATCGGTGGATGTGGGCCAGATGGAGGCCGCCCGGTCCCTGGGCCTGCCCTGGTGGCGGGCCATGCACCGCGTGGTGCTGCCCCAGGCCATCCGCACGATGATCCCCAGCATCATCAACCAGTTCATCATCACGCTGAAGGACACCTCGATACTGTCGGTCATCGGCTTCCCGGAGCTGGTGAACACCGCCAAGAACGTGGTGGCCGCGACCTTCATGTCCTTCCAGACCTGGGCCATCGTGGGCCTGATGTACCTGATCGTCATACTGCTGCTGCAGCGCGCCGCGAAGGTGCTGGAAAGGAGGCTGAAGTATGGAGCGCAATAGGATCGCCATCCACGTCAGCCACCTGAAAAAGTCCTTCAAGCAGCTGGAGGTCCTCAAGGATATCAGCGTGGACGTGAAGGAGGGCGAGGTGGTGGTCATCATCGGTCCCTCCGGCAGCGGCAAGTCCACCTTCCTGCGGTGCCTGAACCGGCTGGAGGAGGCCAGCGGCGGCGAGATCATGATCGACGGCATCGACATCACCGATAAAAGGTGCGATATCAACAAGGTCCGCGAGCGGGTGGGCATGGTGTTCCAGCACTTCAACCTGTTCAACAACATGAGCGTGCTGCGCAACTTGATGCTGGCCCCGGTGGACCTGAAGAAGCAGGACAGGGAGACCGCCCGCAAGGACGCCCTGGCCATGCTGGCCCGCGTGGGGCTCAGCGACAAGGCCGACGCCTATCCGCACCAGCTGTCCGGCGGCCAGAAGCAGCGCGTGGCCATCGCCCGGGCGCTGTGCATGCGGCCCGACATCATGCTGTTCGACGAGCCCACCTCCGCCCTGGACCCCGAGATGGTCGGCGAGGTGCTGGAGGTCATGCGGCACCTGGCCCACATCGGCATGACCATGGTGGTGGTCACCCACGAAATGGGCTTCGCCCGCGAGGTGGGGGACAGGGTGCTGTTCATGGACGACGGCCTGATCCTGGAGGAGGGCGTCCCCGAGGAGATCTTCGGCAGCCCGACGAATCCGAGGACCCGGGATTTCCTGAACAAGGTGCTGTGACGGGGGACGGACGGGTCCTACAGTATCCGCGCGGGGTTCCAGACCAGGTAGTCCCCGGAGACGAGGCGGTAATCGATGCCGTGGAACCGGCCCTCGATGCTGTCGTGGAAGCGGCTCTGGCCGTGGCAGTGGGCGTAGACGACCTGCTCCGCGCCGTATTCCTCCGCCATGTCCGTAAAGCCGCTGCGGCGCTCCAGTATGTTCGTGGGCGGGTAGTGGAGGAACATGATGAAGCGGGTGAAGCCGTCGTTCCGGGCGGCCTCGAAGGAGGCGCGCAGGCGCTCCAGCTCCCGCTCCACCAGCTTTTCGGCGTGCTCCGCCTCCCGCTCGTCCCAGCCGGCGACCTGACCGCGCCGGTTCAGGTAGAACGGCCCCTCGAAGGTGTAGCCCTTGGTGCCCACGATGGCCAGGTCCCGGTAGGGGAAGTAGTTGTTTTGCAGGAAGAACAGCCGCCCGTCGAACTGCCGGTTCAGCGCGGCGGTCTTTTTCGCGTCCCAGAACATATCGTGGTTGCCGCGCAGCAGCACCTTCCTGCCGGGCAGGTCCATGATGTACTGCAGGTCCCTTTCGCATTCGGAAAGATTGCGCCCCCAGCTGTGGTCGCCGACGAGCACCAGCGTGTCGCTTTCCCGCATGACTGCGGCGCAGTTCTTCGCGAACCGCGCCTCATGGTCCCTCCAGACCCGCTCCTTCAGCTGTCCCGGCGCCTTCAGCCGGGATTGGAAGTGCAGGTGCAGGTCCCCTATGGCGTACAGGCTCATGCGCTCATCCCCCTGTCGCGGTCGTATTGCCCAGGTTCTACGCATCCAGCATAGCATAACGCGGCGTCATTTTCAACCCGGACGGTGGACAACCGGCGGCCCCGCCTGCTATAATGGTAAAAAAACATGGGAGATCGCGCCATGAAAAACCTGATCGTCTACTATTCGCTGGAGGGCAACACGGAATTCGCGGCAAGGGCCGTCGCTGCCGCGCTGGGCGCGGACACGCTGAGGCTCGAGCCGGTGAAGGCCTATCCCTCCGCCGGCTTCCGGAAGTTCTTCTGGGGCGGGAAGAGCGCCGTGATGGCGGAGACCCCGGCGCTGCGGCCCTATGATTTCCGGCCTGAGGGCTATGACAGGATCATATTCGGCTTTCCGGTGTGGGCGGGCAACGTCACGCCGCCGCTGCGCACCTTTATCCGGGAGAACCTGGAGGCGCTGAAGGGCAAGCGCGTCGCCGCGTTCGCCTGCCAGAGCGGCGCGGGGGCGGAGAAGGCCTTCGGCAGGCTGGAGGCGTGCCTGGGCGTCGACGCCCTGGAGGCCCGGCTGGTGCTGATCGATCCGAAGGTCCGGCCGAACCCGGAGAACGCGGCGAAGCTCAAGGCGTTCTGCGAGGGCCTCGAGCGCGGGGGCGACAAATGATCCGCCGCCGGCTCACCTTCTTCGGCCGCGTCCAGGGCGTCGGCTTTCGCTATCGCGCGCGCCATGCGGCGTCGCTGTACGGCTGCACCGGTTGGGTCAGAAACGAATGGGACGGTTCCGTGACCATGGAGCTCCAGGGCGAGCCGGAGCAGATCGACAGCGTCGTCCGCGCGATCGGGGCGGGGCGATATGTGGAGATCGAGCGGATGGAGAGCCTGGAGCTGCCGGTGCGGGACGAGAGGAACTTCGGCGTGCGCTATTGAAGCGCCTTCGGGCCGCGCACACGGCCCCGGCCCTGGCCGGCGTTGCCCCGGACGGCGCCTTGTGCTATAATGGGAGCAGTACGAAACCAGGCGCGGCAGCGCCACAGCATGAAAGGGGTTTTACAGTTGAATCAGTACAGGGATTTCGACAATTATCTGAAGGAGTATCCCACGAACGACGGCTACTTCGGCAAGTACGGCGGCAATTATCTGGACGATCCGGAGCTGATCAAGGCCTTCAACGAGTACGCCGAGGCCTACAACACCATCGCCCAGTCCGCCCAGTTCATCGCCGAGCTGCGGCGCATCCGCCGGGACTTTCAGGGCCGCCCGACGCCCGTGTACCACTGCCAGAACCTGTCGAACCTGCTGGGGCGCACGCAGATCTACCTGAAGCGCGAGGACCTGAACCACACCGGCGCGCACAAGCTGAACCATTGCATGGGCGAGGGCCTGCTGGCCAAGTTCATGGGCAAGAAGAAGCTGATCGCCGAGACCGGCGCGGGCCAGCACGGCGTGGCGCTGGCCACCGCGGCGGCTTACTTCGGCATGGAGTGCGACATCTACATGGGCGAGGTGGATATTGCCAAGCAGGCCCCGAACGTCACCCGCATGAAGCTGCTGGGCGCGAACGTGGTGCCCGTCAGCTTTGGCCTGAAGACCCTGAAGGAGGCCGTGGACGCCGCCTTCATGGCCTACGCCAAGGAGTACAGGGACGCGGTGTACTGCATCGGCACCGCCGCCGGTCCGCACCCGTTCCCGCTGATGGTGCGCGACTTCCAGTTCTGCATCGGCGAGGAGGCCCGCGAGCAGTTCAAGGCCATGACGGGTCATCTGCCGGATCAGGTGGCGGCCTGCGTGGGCGGCGGCTCCAATTCCATCGGCATGTTCACGCCGTTCCTGGCCGACCCCGTGGAGCTGGTGGGCGTGGAGCCCCTGGGCCGCGGCCCGAAGCTGGGGGACCATGCGGCCTCCATCACCTACGGCAGGGAGGGCGTGATGCACGGCTTCAACAGCATCATGCTGGCGGATGAGAACGGGGACCCCGCGCCGGTGTATTCCAACGCCAGCGGCCTCGATTATCCCGCCGCGGGCCCCGAGCACGCGCTGCTGCACGACCTGGACCGCGTGCGCTATACCACCATCGACGACGAGGAGGCCATCGAGGCGCTGTTCCTGCTGTCCCGGCACGAGGGCATCATCCCCGCGATCGAAAGCTCCCACGCGCTGGCCTACGCGATCAAGGTGGCGCGGACCGGGCAGACCGGCTCCATACTGGTGAACCTTTCCGGCCGCGGTGACAAGGACCTGGACTTCGTGGTGGAGAAATACGGCTACGGGCCGGAGTTTCTGCGGCACATGGAAGAAAAGCGGAGCGGCAGGTGACGCGCGTTCGGCGCGGCGGCCGTGGGGGAGACAGAGATGAGCGATAATCGGTTGGCGGTGCTGTTTCCGGGCATAGGCTATCATCGGGTGCTGCCCGTGCCCTACGCGGGCTTTCCCGAGAAGGTGCGGGGCGACGCGGAAAAGCTGCGCGCGTGCTTTGATATCGCCTGGACCCAGGCCGAAGACATGCTGGCGGCGGTGGACTGGGCGGACTGCGGGGACATCCTGTTCATCGGCAAGAGTATCGGCACCGCGGTGGCGTCCAGGTACGCGCTGGAAAAGGGGCTGAAGGTGCGCAGCGTGCTGCTGACGCCGTTGGCGGAGACCTTTCCCTTCGTCCGGGGCGAAGCCATCGCCTTTCACGGCACCGCCGATCCCTGGGCGGATACGGCGGCCATCGTCGCCGCCTGCCGCGAGCGGGGCATACCGCTCTGCCTGACCGAGGGCGCCAACCATTCGCTGGAGACCGGGGACGCCCTGCGCGACATCGACGCGCTGCGGCAGGCCGTGGCCCGTATCAGCGAGTTCATCGCTTCGGCGTAAATATCAAATATCCATCATTGACCGGCGGGGCGGCCCTTTGGGCCGCCCCGTCAGCTGTTGCACCGGTCGATCATGTAGTGCAGGAAATCCCTGGCGCAATGGGCGCTCAGGTGCCTGGGATACAGCATGTACAGGCAGGTCCTCACGGTGGGGCTGATCTCGACGACGGCCATGTCGGAGATGCCGAAGGGCATGTGCATGTGGTTCAGCACGGCGATGCCCATGCCGTTGCGCACATAGTGCAGCATCGTGGACGTGAAGTGGGATTCCGCGGCGACCGTCGGCGTGAAATGCTGGCCGGCGCACAGTTCCAGGAACTTCCGGGTCTCGTCCTGGGGCGTGGAGGACGCGCTGGAGTGCAGCACGAACTTCTCGTTCGCCAGGTCCGCCAGCGTGACGGTGGCGTTGCCGGCCAGGGGATGGTCCTTGGGCATCACCACAGCCAGGTGATCCGTCTTGAAGATCATCTTGCTGAACTCCGTGCCCTCCGCCTCGCCCTCGCTGACGAAGGCGAAGCTGCACTTCTTGGCGCTCAGCAGCTCCAGAGATTTGTAGCTCTCCAGGGCGTTCAGGGTGTGCTGGGGGAAATTCATGCTGAAGTCCGCAAGGATGTCCACCACGCCGTACTGGCCCAGCAGCGGGTCGTAGGCGATGGTCAGCAAGCTGCGCTCCTGGGCGTCCAGCTCCTTCAGCGCGGTCACGCCCTCGCCGTACAGCTGTACGATCTGCCGGGCGTAGGTGTAGAAGCGCTGGCTGTATTCGTTCACGCGAATGGAGCGCTGGGAGCGATCGAACATGGTGATGTTCAGCTCCTCCTCCAGCTTGTGGATGTGCTTGGTCAGCGCCGACTGCGAAATGTTCATCAGCTCGGCGGTCTCCTGAAAGCTGCCGGTTTCGACCAGCTTGGCGAATTCGGCGAGTATACTGATCTCCATATTTCCTCCGTTTGGCATAGTTTTACGCGGCTAATCCTGTCTGATCCGTCAAAATCACATTGCCATTATACAATAAATTGCGCGAATTTCCAAGCCGCGTTCGTCAGATTTCCAAATTTTGTTTCCATTTTGGAAACAGAAAGCCGTTTCAGGCCGCTCCCCGGCGGCGCTGACACGGCTTTTTTCGCTTGCGGAACCGAGGGCGGCTTCCGGCGGCGATCGCGTGAAGGACGGTTGGAACAGGGCAAAACCGGGCGTGACGGCGCGGCACGGCGCGCGCCCGCCGTTTCCAAATCAGAAAGCGAAGACCGGTGAATGGAATTGATTAAAAACCGGTAAACGGATAAGATTGAATCAACCCGGAACCCCAACGACAAAAGGAGGATTACACCATGAAGCACTTTTTCGCACTGTTCCTCGCGCTGATGATGGCCGTGACCATGCTCAGCGCCGCCTCCGCCGAGACGGGCCACAGCGTCACCGTGGCTGTCGATGACGACTCCTTCACCATCGGCCCCTGGGGCAGCGCCGGCGCCGTCCGCGACTGGACCGAGACCGTGATGTGGACGCACCTGTGCTACCGCCCCTTCGTCGGCGCGGCCCTGGACAAGGACGAGCTGCAGATGGTCGCCGCCAAGAGCGTCACCAAGGTGGACGACACCACCTATGACGTGGAGATCTTCGACAACATCACCGACAGCCAGGGCAACGCCATCAAGGCCTCCGACGTGGTGTTCAGCTACCAGCAGCTGGCCTCCCTGGGCTATGTTTCCGAGATCGGTGTGTACTTCGATTCCGCCGAGGCCACCGGCGACTACACCCTGACCCTGCACCTGAAGGACGGCACCGAGGGCGCCATCGAGAACGTGCTGACCCTGTGCTCCATCGCCAGCCAGGCCTGGTACGAGGGCGCTTCCCAGGATGAGATCGAGACCAATCCCGCCACCACCGGCCCCTACACCGTAGCCGGGGTCGAGACCGCCTCCTCCATCACCATGGCCGCCCGCGCCGACTACTGGAAGAGCGAGGACCTGGCCTATGTCGAGCAGCAGAACGCCGACCAGATCGTGATCCTCTGCATCACCGAGGCCTCCATGCGCTCCGTGGCCCTGGAGAACGGCGAGGTGGACATGGCCGAGATCAGCGCCAACGACGTGAGCCGCTTCGAGGGCAACGACGCCTACAACATCACCAACTACAACAACTTCATGTCCCAGTACCTGATCTTCAACACCAGCGAGAATTCCCCCTGCCAGGACGAGAACGTCCGCAAGGCCATCGCCTACGGCTTTGACTGCATGACCATGCTGATGGGCAGCGGCACCACCGCCGGCATCGTCAGCTACGACGTGGCCCCCAACATGGCGCCCGACTACGTGCAGGCCTGGGATGAGGCCGAGTACTTCCCCTGGAAACCCGAGGTGGCCGCCCAGTACCTGGCTGACGCCGGCTACCAGCCCGGCGAGCTGACCATCCGCATCCTGGTCACCGCCCAGGCGCCCCAGGGCCCCTATCAGGCGCTGCAGGCCATGCTGATGCAGAGCGGCATCAACCTGGAGATCTGCGCCTATGACCGCGCGGTCCGCCAGACCTACCAGGAAGACCCCACCGCCTGGGATATCGCCGAGTACTCCGATTCCATCACCGACTTCACCACCCACTTCTGGGAGGACCTGTTCTCTGAGAAGAACTACGGCGCGAACGGCACCCAGGGCTTCACCGTCGATCCGACCCTGCAGCAGCTGCTGGCCGCCGCCAGTGCCGACCGCAGCGAAGAGAACATGAACGCCTTCCACGACTATGTGGCTGAGCACTGCTACATGATCGGCCTGTACACCGAGATCCGCTCCATCGTGACCGGTTCGGGCATCACCGACATCTGCCTGCAGAAGCTCAACCCCGTGCTGAACGCGATGACCTTCGCCGAGTAAGCTTCAAGACCCCGGTTCAAACAAGCTTCGACCGGCGGAAGACGAGTTTTCGCCTTCCGCCGGTTTGAATTACCAGTACATGATTAGCGAACCGGCGAGCAAAGCGAGCGGTTGCGCGGGTCGGCGGCATCCGAAGAACGACGCCGACAATCATAACCAGGAGGAGAGAGCGTATGGTCAAATACGTCATCAAGAGACTGCTCATCATGATCCCGCTGCTGCTGGCGGTGGGCATCATCATGTTCACCCTGATGAACTTCGTTCCCGGCGACCCTGCCCAGCTGGCCCTGGGCTCCGGCGTGCATACGCAGGAGGAGATCGAGCTGAAGCGCGAGGCGATGGGCCTGAACCGCCCCTTCGTCGTTCGGTTGACCGAATACATCGGCAATATCTTTTTGCACTTTGACTTCGGCAAGAGCCTGACCAGCGGAACGGAGATCAAGTACGAGCTGATGTCCCGCTTCCCGTACACCTTCTACATCGCCGTGTTCAGCATACTGCTGACGATCGTGGTGGGCCTGCCGCTGGGCATCTATACAGCGGTGCACGCCAACAGCCTGGGCGACAAGGCTTCGCTGTTCATCACGCTGCTGTTCGACTGCATGCCCAGCTTCTGGACGGCGCTGCTGCTGGTGCTGCTGTTCTCGCTGAATTTGCGCTGGCTGCCGTCCTCCGGCGCGTCCACCTGGAAGCACTTCGTGCTGCCGGTGATCGCCAACAGCCTGGGCGGCCTGGCCGGCTTCACCCGGCAGGTGCGCGCCAGTATGCTGGAGGTCATCCGCTCGGATTACATCACGACGGCGCGCTCCAAGGGCCTGAAGGAGCACGCGGTGGTCTACAACCACGCGCTGCCCAACGCCCTGATCCCGATCCTGACGGTCATCGGCATGCGCTTCGGCAGCATGCTGGGCGGCGCGACCATCGTCGAGGTGGTGTTCTCCATCCCCGGCATCGGCCAGTACCTGGTGAACGCCATCAGCGGCCGCGACTACAACGCCTGCACCGGCGGCATCATCTTTATCGCCTTTACGTTCTCCGTGATCATGCTGCTGACCGACCTGCTGTACGCCTGGGTGGATCCGAGGATCAAGGCGCAGTACGCCGGCGCCAGCAAGAGAAAGAAGGTGGCAGCGAATGCCTGAAGAGATCAGAAACGAGGTCATGGAGCGCCAGGAGCGCAGCCATGAGGGCAAGGGCAAGGGACGCCACGGGCATCACCGGCACGGCAAGCCCCAGGACAGCGTAAAGCCCGGCTCCCTGAAATATGTATGGCGTTCGGTATCCCACAACAAGGGCGCCGTGATCGGCATGATCCTGCTGGCGCTGATCGTGGTGCTGTGCCTGCTGTCCCCGATCATCTGCCGCTACGGCTATGCCGAGATGAACATCCAGGATTGGTACCAGACCCCGAACCCGAACCACCTGCTGGGCACCGACCAGATGGGCCGCGACCTGCTGAGCCGCGTGCTGTACGGCGCGCGCTACACGCTGATCATCGGCATCACCGCCACGGCCATGTCCGCGGTGCTGGGCATACTGCTGGGCGCGGTGGCCGGCTACTTCGGCGGCTTCGTGGATTCCTGCGTGATGCGCTTCCTGGACCTGTTCCAGGCCTTCCCGACGCTGGTGCTGGCCATGGCCTTCTGCGCGGTGTTCGGCACCGGCGTGGACAAGTGCATACTGGCGCTGGGCATCACCGGCATACCGGGCTTCGCCCGATTGATGCGCGCCAACATACTGCGCATCGCCAACATGGAATACATCGAGGCGGCCAAGACCATCAACTGTCCCACTTGGAAGACGATACTCAAGCACATCATCCCCAACTCCATCTCCCCGGTCATCGTGGAAATCGCCATGACGATCAGCCGCAACGGCCTGACCTCCTCGTCCCTGTCCTTCCTGGGCCTGGGCGTGCAGGCGCCGAAGCCGGAGTGGGGCGCGATGCTCTCCGAGGCCCGCAGCTACATCCGCGATTATCCCCACATGGTGATCGTGCCCGGCATATTCATCGTGATCACGGTGCTGAGCTTCAACCTGATCGGCGACGCCTTCCGCGACGCCCTCGACCCGACGCTGAAAGACTGATGAGGTGACACCTATGCAGAAGAATAATGACAAGCCGCTGTTCGAGGTGAAGAACCTGACAGTCGAGTATCATTCCGGTGACGCCATCATCCACGCGGTCAGCGGCGTATCCTTCGATCTGAAGCCCGGCGAGACCCTGGGCCTGGTGGGGGAGACCGGCGCGGGCAAGACCACCATCGCCCGCGCGTCCCTGCGCATACTGCCGGAATACTCGGTGGAGCGCGTGGACGGCGAGATCCTGTACAACGGCGAAGACGTGCTGAAGATGAACGACGGCCAGCTGCGCAAGCTGCGCGGCGAGCACATCTCCATGATCTTCCAGGACCCCATGACCGCGCTGAACCCCGTCAAGACCGTGATCTCCCAGATCGCCGAGGGCTACAGGGAGCACCACCAGTGCTCCGCCGCCGAGGCCAACCAGGTGGCGATCAAAATGCTGGAGATGGTGGGCATCGTGGCCCAGCGGGCCAACGACTATCCCCACCAGTTCTCCGGCGGCATGAAGCAGCGCGTGGTCATCGCGCTGGCGCTGGCCTGCTCGCCCAAGGTGCTGATCGCCGACGAGCCCACCACCGCCCTGGACGTGACCATACAGGCCCAGGTGCTGGATCTGATCAAGGGCCTGCGCGACGAGCTGGGCACCGCCATGATCCTGATCACCCACGACCTGGGCATCGTGGCGGACGTGTGCGACAAGGTGTGCGTGATCTACGCGGGCCGCATCGTGGAAAGCGGCACCAAGGAGGATATCTTCGATCATCCCACCCATCCCTACACCCAGGGCCTGTTCGCGGCCCTTCCGGACCTGGAGCACAACGTGCGCCGGCTGAAGCCCATCGAGGGCCTGCCGCCGGATCCCTCCGAGGAGCGCCGCTTCTGCGACTTCATGGACCGCTGCCCCCACCGCTGCCGCGAGTGCAAGGGCTTTGACAAGAACACGATGGTCGAGGTATCTCCCGGCCACTATACCCGGTGCTGGCGGACCGAAGGGAAGGAGGCGTAAACCATGGCGGCACTGATCGAGGTCAAGAACCTGAAGAAGTATTTCAAGAGCGCGGCGGGCACCGTGCACGCCGTGGACGATGTTTCCTTTACCATCGAAAAGGGCGAGACCGTGGGCCTGGTGGGCGAGAGCGGCTGCGGCAAATCCACGCTGGGCCGCACGCTGATCCACCTGAACGAGAGTACCGGCGGCCAGATCCTCTATGACGGCCGCGACGTGACC
>CACYWI010000112.1 GCA_902778045.1 uncultured Eubacteriales bacterium | reverse complement strand
AACGCGTATAACCGGACAATCCGAATCGCCAGACGCCGACTTTTCTGATACGCAAGCCCGCTCATTACCTATCCTGTCTCCATCAACAATTATATACCATTTTCGCAACGGTTACAATGCTCAATTCTTGTCGTCGTGGATTTCAAGCCAATTTCAACTCCACACTCCACACTCCACACTCCACACTCCACTCTCTTACTCATTCTTTGCTGCCGGTCATCACGATACGTACAGCACGATCAGGGGAACGCAGCACACCAGCACGCCGATGGAGATCAGCTGCTGCTGGCGGCCGGCGGGCACGATCACGGGCACGTCGGCGTTGCTGGAGAAATAGCGGCTCATGCGGGACACGATGGTGGACAGCTGGGTGGAGTAGATGGACATCGAGGACAGGAAGTTGCGGGTGTAGAACAGGTCCGTCCACTGCCACACAAAGCTGAACAGGAAGCAGCTGAGGATCACCGGCACGGCGTCGGGCAGCATGATGCGTACGAAGGTGTGCATGGTGTTGCAGCCGTCCATGTAGGCGGCCTCCTCCAGCGACTTGGGCACGCTGCGGAAGTACTGGCGCAGCATGTAGATGTACAGCCCGTCCTTCAGGCCCATGCAGGTGGCGCTCATCATCACATAGGGCAGGAACGATCCGTGCAGGTTCACGCTCTTGCCGGTAAAGCGCCTGAACAGGCCCAGTATGTCGAAGTTGGCGAAGTTCATGTACAGCGCCGTGGCGATGGTCTGGGGCGGGATCACGATCAGGGCCACCACGCAGGCGAACCAGAACTTCTTCAGCGGGAAGTCGTAGCGGGCGAAGCCGTAGCCCACCAGCGTGCAGGCCGCCACCTGGAAGATGGACACGGTGAAGGCCGTCCACAGCGTGTTCAGCATGCTGCGGGGAAAATCCGTCAGGTCGAACACGATGCGGTAGTTGTCCAGCGTGGGGGTGCGGGGCAGCAGCACCACCGTGGAATCGTACAGATCCTTTTCCGCCATCAGGGAAGTGCCCAGGCGGGTGAGCATCGGCTGTATGATCATGAAGCACAGCCCGAACAGCAGCAACCCCCGCGCGATGGAGACGGCCCACTTCTTTGCAGAGCTCTTCAGCAGCGCGCCGCCGCTGGCGCGGTTGAGCGCCCAAAAGCCCATGTGCTCCACGTCGCGCGCCGGCTTAGTCTTCATAGTAGTGCACCCCCTTGGAGATGATGAAGGAGCTGACGGCGATGAACAGCAGCGCCACGCCGAAGTAGATCCAGCTCATGGCCGCGCTCTCGCCGAAGCGGAACTGGCTGTACATGACCTCGTTGATGCGCTCCATCACCCGGTTGTCGTTCTTCATGAAGAAGTCGATGATCGTGTAGATGCAGTTGACCAGCAGCAGCGGGCTGACCATCGGGAAGGTGATCTTCCAGAAGGCCTCCCAGCCGGTGCAGCCCTCCACGTCCGCCGCCTCGTACAGCGAGGGGGAGATACCCGCGAAGCCCGTGAGGAACACGATGATCTGTATGCCGCTGGACATCACGATATCGTAGATGGAGTCGATCATCTGGAACAGTATCCTGAACAGGCCGCCGCCCACGCCGGAAACGTTCAGCAGGTTCTGCAGCGCCGCCGAAAGGTCCACGCCGGAGGCGCTGGCCACCTCCTGGGAGATGCCCTGCATCATGTTGTAGAACTCGTTTTGCGATTCGATGCCCGGCAGCACGCCCGAGGACAGTATCACCGGCAGGAAGAATATGGCGCGCACCAGCGTGCGGCCCTTGAACTTCTGGTTCAGCAGCACCGCCACCACGAAGCTGAGCGCCAGCGTGGCCAGCACGTTCACCGACATGCGGCCGATCTCCTCCACCAGGCGCTGGTTGAAGTAGGGATCGACGCTCAGCGCGTACTTGTAGTTGGCGAAGGCCACGAAGGTCTGGGTATAGCCCTCGCCGGACTTCAGCTGCACGTTGCACAGGCTCATCACCAGCGATTGGGCCAGCGGCCGCACCATGAACACCAGGAAGCCGATGATGAACGGCAGTATGAACATCACGCCCTGGCGCGCCTTGCGGGAGCGCATCGAGCGGAACGTGGCGTTGCCGGGGATGAAGGTCATCAGCCCGTCCTTAAAGCTCCACTTGCCCGGCTGATAGGTCCTGATCTTCTTCGTCGCCATTATTGATCGCCTCCCGTCACCAGGTAGCTGCGGGCGGGAACCGTCACGCCGCCCAGGCTGTAATCGGCCCCGGTGTAGTTCACCAGCACGCGCTTGCCGCCCTCATAGGCGGTCACGGCGATGCCGGGGGCGGGCTGCTCGTGGCCCACGATCGCCGCGCGGTTCAGCCCCGCCATGTCGCGCTGGTAGGCCTCCATCAGCGCCCCGGCCTCCTCGGCCCAGGCGCTCCAGTTGGCCCCGAAGTAGCCGGAGTACAGCGAATCCTGCAGCAGCTGGCCGCTTCCGGCCATGAAGGTGAAGTTCAGGCCGGCGCCGTATTCGGCGCAGCGCAGCAGCTCCGTCTGCCAGTCGTCCGCCAGGTTGATCGCCGCGCCGGTATAATCCACCAGGCCGTGGATGGCGATCTGGTAGAAGGGCACGCTGCGGTCGATGATGGAGTATTCGGTGCCCTGAAGGTTCATGTCGGTGATCAGGTCCGCCCAGGGCAGCGCGTAGTCATAGCCGCGCTTGACGGTCACCCGCTGGCCGGCCTCCCGGGCCTTTTTCAGGGTCTCCAGGTTCATGTCCAGCACCTGCTGGCGGGTGGTGGTGTTCTTCGGGTTGTAGTTGCCGGACAGCAGGCTGCCGATGTCCCGGAAGGCCACGCCCCCGGCGCCCCGCTTGGCAAGCGCCGCGATCAGCGCGTCCGCCCGGTCCGAAGCGTAGTGGGGCTCCACCAGGTAGTAGGGGTCGTAGAAGTCGTCCTGCTGGTAGAAGATCGGCGAATAGGGATAGATGACCACCTGCTCCAGCGTGGTGAAGCGCGCCGCGTCGCGGAAGGGCAGGAAGCCCTGCAGCAGCCCGCTGCGATAGGCGAAGCAGCTGACGCCGTCGAAGGACAGATTCACGCCCTTGTCCTTCGCCGCGGCGATCAGCTTCTTCATGCCGCCTTCGCCGCCCAGCTGGGAAAGCACCTTCACACGGGTGAGTACCTTCTGGCGCACGCCGCCGTTGCTCCAGCCGGAGAAGCGCACGTTCAGGTCCTTCACGCCCTCAGAGAGCAGGGTGTCGATGATTCCTTCGCCCTCCTCAAAGGTGGTGGCGGGGATCACCGAAGCCACCGGCATGCCCAGCTTCACGACCTTCTTGTCGAAGGCGCCCAGCAGCTCCACGTTCACGGGCATCTGCTCGCCGGCCTGCCTCTGGGCCAGCTCCGGGTGCCTTTCGCGCAGATATTCGCCGTAGGCCGAGGCCATGTCCACATAGCTGTCGCTGTCCACGAAGCGGTAGCGCTGCACGATGGTGTCCTCGGGCATCTGCTTTTCAAACATGTACACCAGCCGCGCCGTCTTGGCGGACACGTTGTAGCGGTCGCTGTGCAGCACGTTGTACTTGGCGCACACCCAGTTGTAGCTGTTGTAGCGCATGCTGATGTCCGCCTGCACGCCGCCGTAGGCGGGCGCGCCCTCCATGATGCAGATGAACGAGCCGCCGTTCTTCGTCATGCCAAACACGGGGAAGGCGTTCTCGGTCTCGCTGATGGCCTCGGTGCGCTCGCTGCCGTAGTCCCAGCCGTACATGTTGGCGTAGTAGCTGTTTTGGTTCAGCTTGCCGTTGTTGTAGTCGATCAGCGCGCCGCCGCCCTCGGGGATCAGCATGAAGCCGTCCTCGTCGGTGCCCGCCGCGCCGAACATCGGCAGCACGGTCAGGTAGGTGATGGGATAGTCCGCGCGGTAGCGGATGTCCTGGTAGGGCACCTCCACCAGCAGGTCGCCGCCCTCCAGGCGGTAGTTCACGGTCACGTTGAACACCGCGTCGGTGTTCGCCTTGGAGCCGGCCACGAACTGCTGGTCCAGATCAAAGTCCTCCTGGGTATATCCGGCGGCCTCGAAATAGCCGGCGGTCTTGGCCTTGTTGGTCTCGGAGGTGCCGCTCTTGAGCACGTACAGCTCCTGCTCCGCCAGGGCCGGGTACAGGGCGAGCAGCTCGTCCCTGTTGTCCAGCGAGGCCACCTTTTCGGGCTTGTACAGCGTGTACACGCCCTTGACCTTCTTGGCGTCCTTCTTGCCCATGGCGTCGGTGAAGGCGGTGAACCGCTCTACCGTGGTGGCCGTGGGCAGCAGGTACACCTTTTCGATCTTGCCCACCGAATAGGTGACGCTGACGGTGTTCTCGTCCGGCTGGGAGACGGTGTAGGTGCCGTTCTTGATGGAATAGGCGTAGTTGTTGAAATCGATCACGCCGCTGGCCGAGGAATAGGTGACGATCAGCGTGGACTGCAGCGTGTCCTTGTTGGTGGACACGGCCACCGGGTCCTGGGCGGCGTTTGCCGGATTGGACAGCCATTCGCGGCCGCTCGCCTTCTCGGTGACCCTGAAGGCGGTGGTGGCGGCGTCCAGCTCGAAGCGCAGCGCGTCGTTTTCAAGGGACAGGGTCTGGTCGCCGTCCTCGTAGTAGGAGATGGTCGGGGGCTCCACCGTTTCATCGGCCTGGGGCGCGTACAGCGGTATGCCCACGAAGATTACCAGCGCCGCGATCGCGGCGAGGGCGATGATCCACGGGATCAATCGCTTCAGCAGGGAATCCTTTTTCCGCATCTTCAATCGACCCCCTCTAATACAGCCTGAACACGATCTCGCGGTACAGGGACACGAAGTAGCCCACGGCGTCTGACAGCAGGCTGAAGAACACCAGGATCAGAAACAGTATGATCATCGCGCCGACCACGGTGGCCACCAGGAAGATCACCGTCTTGCCGGCGCTGTAGTCGTGCACCTCCATCAGGCCCACGAACACCAGCGCCAGGCTCCAGATCACCGAGATGCCGGCGAGCACGGTGTAGTAGGCGTACTCGTCGAAGGAGATCAGGTGGCTCAGCAGCACCAGGGGCAGCTGGATCAGTATGAACGGCACCAGCGCGTAGCACATGGCCATGTAGATGTCCGAAAAGCGCCCCTTGCCGTCGAACAGCGTGGAGAGCCCCCAGTTGGCCAGGCACAGGATCAGGAACGGCAGCAGCAGCGAGCCGCACTGCTCGTAGATGTTGATGTATTGCAGCGGCGCGCTGATGAACTGGAAGTTCGTGCACATCAGCCGCAGCACCCAGGTCAGCAGGAACAGGCCCAGGAAGGTGTGGGCCGCGGCCAGCGTGCCCCGCCTTTCGTGGCTCAGGTCCCAGAAGCCGTCGAACGGGTGGAATATGACGTACAGGCCGTACTTCAGCGAGGCCAGGTAGCGCTTCCAGCCGGTACTACGATCCAAAGCCGGCGCTCTTTCTGCGCTCATTTGCTTCCACCTCCATTTTCATCTTCTTCACCTGCCGCAGGATCAGCGGCACGATCAGCAGCGCCGCGATCACGGCGACGATCCAGCCCACGCGCTTTTCCACCGATTCCTTGCGGTAATAGCGGTAGGCGTGGCCGTAGTTCTCCCGGTCGTGGGCCATCTTGAAGTAGCGCATGGCCTCGCCGTACTGCTCCTCGCGCAGCAGCGACCGGCCGATGCCGATGAACGCCGGGTCGTAGTTGGCGTTCAGCTTCAGCACCTCGCGCCAGGTGTCGGCGCTCTCCTCGTACCGGCCCTTCAGGTACTGGTCGTTGGCCAGGTAGATCAGCTCGCCGTACTCGGTGGGCGAGAACACGGTGATGCTGCACTCGTTCTCGTCCAGCACCAGCAGGTCCTTGCCCATGTGCTCGATGGATACCGCCGACAGGAACGCGCCCACGTGGTTGCCCTTGGTGCCGAAGGCCCAAAGCAGTATGCCCTGGGAATCGTAGCCGAACACCCGGCCGCGGGTCTTGTCCACGGCCACGTAGATGTCGTTGTCCAGCACCGTCACGTCCTTCAGCTTCGACGGGCCGTAATCCAGGTTGCCCTCCACCCACTGCACGTCGCCGATGGGCGGGTACTTGCCGTTCTTGATCAGTATGTCGTTGCCGATGCCGTTCAGCCGGCGGATGGGCTTGGCCACGTCCGAGATCAGGTCGTATTCGCTGAACACGATGTTGGTGGCGTAGATGAAGCCCTCGCTGTCGATGCAGATGTTCTCGTATTCCGTGGGCACGAAGGAGGCCATCTGCGCCCGCTGCTCCCGGGAGCTGAGGAAGGCCTTCCAGACGTAGTCCCACAGGTTGTACTTCACCTGGTTGGCGCCGATGAAGCCGGTGAAGGTGCCGTCGGCCTCATACTTCACCAGGCCCTTGTTCACGTTGGTGGCCAGCGCGTACACGCGCCCGGCGACGTCCGCCACCACCTTGCTGGGCAGGAAGCTCAGGTTCTGCTCGAAGGTGCTGTCCTCGGGCTTCACGTACTCGCGGACGAGGTTCAGGTCCCTGTCCATCAGCACCACGCGGTTGTGGTTGGTGTCGGCCACGTAGATGCTGCCCTTTTCGTCCACGAACACATCGCCCGGCGCGTCGAAGCCCGCGGGCTCCGCGCCGTTGACCTGGTCGATGATCCGCGTCAGCGAAAAGCCGCCGTCCCCGCGCCGCAGCTGGAGTATGCGGTTGTTGCCCGTGTCCACCACGTACAGGTCGTTGCCCTGCACGA
The DNA here is from genome assembly GCA_902778045.1 of uncultured Eubacteriales bacterium. GTDB lineage: Bacteria > Bacillota > Clostridia > Christensenellales > Aristaeellaceae > UBA2862. The sequence goes on along the minus strand of CACYWI010000112.1, from coordinate 203 downwards.
ACAGGCTCTGGGGGCGCAGCATCGGCTTTTCCAGGTCCAGCGTGGCGCTGAACACCACCTGATCGGCCCTGTAGGCGTTGGGGGATTCGCGCACCTCGCCCCAGTAGTCATAGTTATAAGTATATACGCTTGAAAAGCCGTCCTCCGCGGCCTGGGCCGCCGCGCACGCGATCGCGAGCAGCGCCAGAACCAGCGCCAGGAGC
>CACYWI010000111.1 GCA_902778045.1 uncultured Eubacteriales bacterium | reverse complement strand
GCTGACGCCCTGGGAATTGTTGGTCAGGGAAACGCCGTTGACCTCGACGATCCTGTCCCCGGGCAGCAGCCCCGCCTCCTCGGCGGGCATTTCCGCCATCACCTGGTCCACCACGGGATAGGTCTCGGCGATGAAGTAGCCCTGCAGCATGATCGCGCACACCACGAAGGCCAGCACGAAGTTCATGAACGGCCCGGCCAGCACGGTCAGGAAGCGCTTCCACACCGGCTGGTTGTTCATGGCGCGGGGATCGTCGTTGCGCTCGTCCTCGCCCACAAAGGCGCAGTAGCCGCCCAGCGGGATCGCCCGCAGGGAATACTTGATGCCCTTGCGCTCCCAGCCGAAGAGCCGGGGCCCGAAGCCCACCGAGAACTCCACGATGCCGATGCCGCACAGGCGGCCCACCGTGTAGTGACCGAATTCATGCACCGTGACGATGATGCCCAGCATCACGATGGCGAGAAGAACGTACAGAAAGTTGCTCAGCATTCAATGCCTCCAGGATGAATGAGGAATCGGGAATTGCAGAAATCCTGCCGGATCTCATTTGATTATAGACAGCGGCCATTGCGCGAATATAAACAAATCCGAAGGATTTGCGCCGTCACTTCTCATTTCTCGTTTCCAATTGAAGTTCGGCGTATTCGCGCGCCGCCCGATCCGCTTCGTATACGTCCGCGATGCTGCGGATGGGCGTCACAGGCACGGCGTCCAGCGCCTGTTCGATGATCTCCGGGATGCGCCCGAAGGGGACAGGCAGGGGAAGCGCTCGCCGTCGGGGGCCCTGAAGTCCAGGTGGCCCAGGGCGAAGAAGTCCACGGGTTTTGCGTCATAGGGCAGCCGGCCCGGATAGCCCATGGCGTAGCCGATGGGGCCGCGCATGTCCGGCATGCCCAGCTGGGCCAGCACCGCGCCGTCCTCGAACTCCACCATGCTGTGGATCACGCTCTGGGGATGGATCACCACGTCGATCTTTTCCGCGGGCATGTCGAACAGGTGGTGGGCCTCGATGACCTCCAGGCCCTTGTTGACGCGGGTGGCGCAGTCCACGGTGATCTTGCCGCCCATGTTCCAGGTGGGATGGGCCAGCACGTCGCGCACGGTGGCGTTATAGATCCGGTCCCTGTCCCAGTCGCGCAGCGCGCCGCCGGAGCAGGTGAGCAGCAGGCGCCTGACCGGGTTGCCCTGGCGCGCCTGCAGGCATTGGAAGATGGCGGAATGCTCGCTGTCCACCGGCAGCATGGGGATGCCCCTCTCGGCGGCCTTTTTCATCACCAGCCCGCCGCCGGTGACCAGGGCCTCCTTGTTGGCCAGCAGCACCCGCTGGCACACGTCCAGCGCGCGCCACACGGCGTCCAGCCCGGCGATGCCCACGATGGCGCACAGCGCGTCCATGGATTTGGCAGCCTCCAGGGCTTTCACGGTGGAATCCGGTCCGAAGAACCACTGGCAGAAGCGCACGTCCTCGGGGATGTGGTCCGGCTCCGCGTTCAGCGCGGCCACGTCGGGCCGGAATTGGCGCACCAGCTCAAACAGCTTCTCCGAGGAGGCGTTGGCGGTCAGGCAGTTGGCGCGGAAGCGCTCCGGGTAGCGGCGCACGATGTCCAGCGCCTGCGTGCCGATGGAGCCGGTCGCGCCCAGTATGGCGATCGTTCTCATTTTCGACCTCTGTTACAGTCCGTAGATTTTAAAGAACACATAGCAGGCCACGCCGCAGAACAGTATGCCGTCCATGCGGTCCAGCATGCCCCCGTGGCCGGGGAAGATGGTGCCGAAGTCCTTGATACCGCAGTGGCGCTTCACCAGCGAGGCCACCAGGTCCCCGATCTGGGAGAGCGCCCCGGCCACCAGCCCCAGCAGCCCGAAGGCCCACACCGGGGGCAGGGGAGAGGCCGCCAGCTGGGCCTGGAGCGCCGGATGGGAGGCCGCGATCCGCGTGGCCACCCAGGGCACCAGCATCGCGAACAGCACGCTGGAGACCAGCCCCGCCACCGAGCCCTCCACGCTCTTGTTCGGGCTGATCTCCGGCGACAGCTTGTGCCTGCCGAAGCGCATGCCCACGAACAGCGCGAAGGTATCGTTGACGGAGGCGATGAAGAACGTCAGCACCAGCGCCAGCGTGGAGACCAGCCGGGTGGGCAGATCCTGCAGCGTGATGATCAGCGAAAAGAACAGCCCGGGGTACAACATCGGGAACACGGTGCTCATCAGGCTGTCGAAGGCCACCTTGCCCTTCAGTATGATGACCGTCATGGCCAGAAGCAGCCCGATGATCAGCGCGAACATGGTCGGGCTGATGGACTGGAACATGCCGCCGGTCAGCCGGGCGTAGTAGGCCTGGGCCAGCACGGCCAGCACGCAATAGGCATAGCCGGACCAGCGCACGGGATCGTAGCCGATCCTGCGGAAGGCGCGGTACATCTCGCTGGTGCTCATCAGCATGCTGACCAGCAGCAGCACCCGCAGCGGCCAGCCCTGGAACCAGATCGCCAGCGACATGATGATGATCAGCGTCGCGGCGGTGATCACGCGTTTAATCAATTTGATCCTCCTTGGCGGCAGTCCGGGGGGCTTCATTGGCGGGCGGCTCCGACACTGTGTCCATGGGCGGCTCCGGCGCTTCCTCCGCGGGCGTTTCCGGCGCTTCGGCGGGTGGCTCCGGCGTCTTGACGCCGCCGAAGCGGCGGTCGCGCTCGGCGTACACCCGCAGGCACTTCAGGTAGTGTGCCCGGTCGAAATCCGGCCAATAGCAGGTGTCGAACACCATCTCGGCATAGGCCAGCTGCCAGGGCAGGAAGTTGCTGGTGCGCATCTCGCCGCTGGTGCGGATCAGCAGGTCCACGTCGGGAAGTCCCGCAGTATACAGCCGGGCGGCGAAGGCGTCCTCGTCAATGTCCTCCGGCTCGAGCGCCCCGTCCTTCACCTGCCGGGCCAGCAGCCGCGCGGCGCGGGTCAGCTCGGCCCTGCCGCCGTAGTTCAGCGCGATGTTCAGCTTCAGGCCCGTGTTGTCCTTCGTGCGCTCCATGGCGTTGACCAGCGCCTGGCGCTGGGGCTCGGGCATGCCCTCCACATCGCCGAGTATGGTGATCTTCACGTGCTTTTCGTCCAGCTCGTCGATCTCGGAGTTGAAGTATTTCAGCAGCAGCCCCATCAAGGCCTGGACCTCCTCCTTCGAGCGGGACCAGTTTTCCGTGGAGAAGGCGTACAGGCTGAGGGCCTCGATGCCCCAATCGTCGCTGGCGCGGATGATGTCGCGCAGCGCCTCGGTGCCCGCGGCATGGCCGGCGGAGCGGGGCAGGTTGCGCGAGGTGGCCCAGCGGCCGTTGCCGTCCATGATGATGGCCACGTGGCGGGGCAGCACGCTGGGCGGCAGCGCCTGCGCCGGGGCGGAGTTCACGGGCGTCACCGTGATGTACTTCGGCCTGGGCCGGAACATGTCGTTCAGCAGCGCGGTGAGCTTGTCGAAGAACATGGGAACACCTCCCTGGTGGTTTATATGGGAACAGGGAACAGGGAACAGGAATAGCTGCTGGCGCAAGGTCCGATCAGGTGGATGTTACATTGCGCTCGAAGCAGGCCGTTGAGGGGCCCCGCGTGCGGGAAATGAACGATGCCCGCGTGCGGCGGTTCCCCTGTTCCCTGTTGCCTGTTCCCTGTTCCCTTCAGAATCCGGTGGCGCGTGCGCGCGCATCCGTTATACGGACATGATCTCCTTTTCCTTGTCCGCGCCGATCTTGTCCAGCTCTTCGATGTGGCTGTCGGTGACCTTCTGCAGGTCCTTCTCGGCGATCTTCTGGTCGTCCTCGGTGATGGCGGAATCCTTCTTCAGCTTCTTGATGCCCTCCATCGCGTCGCGGCGGATGGAGCGCACGGCCACCTTACCCTCCTCGATCATCTTCTTGACCTGCTTGCACAGCTCCTTGCGGCGCTCGCCGGTCAGCTCCGGCACCAGCAGGCGGATCACCTTGCCGTCGTTGGAGGGGTTGATGCCGATATCAGACTTCTGGATGGCCTTTTCGATGGGCCCGATCATCTTCGGCTCCCAAGGCGCGATGACCAGCAGCCGCGGCTCGGGGGAGGAAATGTTGCCCACCTGGTTCAGCGCGGTGGGGGTGCCGTAGTAATCCACGGTGATCTTGTCCAGAATCTGGGGATTGGCGCGGCCCGCGCGCAGGGTGTTCAGGTCCTTCTGGATCACGGAGATGGTCTTGTCCATCTTGCCGCCCGCGTTTTTGATGACTTCATTGTACATGCAATCTACCTCCCGCTGTTTAGCGCACATTCCACGCCATTATTTGCTGTTTAATATTGTAGCGTAAATAAATGAAAATGGCAAGCATTATTTTCGCGAAACGCGATGTATTCAATCGCCGACGATACTGCCCTCCACCGAGATCGTGGCCACCCTGAGGGGAATAACTCTGCCGCTGCGCTGCAGGGCCTGCCTTGCCGCGTATTCCAGCCCGCCACAGCAGGGCACCTCCATCCGCGCGACCAGTATGTCCCGGATATCGTTCTGCCGGAGTATGGCCTCCAGCTTCTCGCTGTAGTCCACGCCGTCCAGCTTCGGGCAGCCCACCAGCGTCACCCGGCCCCGGATGAAATCCTCGTGGAAGCTGCCGCAGGCATAGGCGGCGCAATCCGCCGCGACCAGCAGGCGCGCGCCGCTGAACCAGGGGGCGTTCACCGGGACCAGCTTGATCTGCACCGGCCACTGGCGCAGCCGGCTGGCGGCCCGCGGCGTCGAGCCCGGGCCGCCGCGGGGGGCTTCCCGCTTCGCGGCCTTCGCGGCGCGCACCGCCGCCTCGTCATAGGCGGGGGCCTCGCGCTCTTCAAAGGTGATCGCGCCGGTGGGACAGCCGGGCAGGCAGTCGCCCAGGCCGTCGCAGTAATCCTCCCGGGTCAGCCGCGCCTTGCCGTCCACCATCTTGATCGCGCCCTCGTGGCACGCCTCGGCGCACGCGCCGCAGCCGTCGCACTTGCCCTCGTCGATGTAAATAATCCTGCGCTTCATCGTTATATCCTCCCGCTGCCGATTGACTTTGCGACTCTATTTTACTATACTAAGGAGGATGTTGACAATGGCAAAACCAAAATTCCCGGAGGAAGCATGCTTACCAAAGCCAAGAGAACCGCTGCGCTGCTGCTGGCGCTGGCGGCGCTGCTGACCGTCGCGCTGGCAGAGGCCTTCGACGCCGCCCCGACGCTGGAGCCGGTACGGCCCCTGCGCACCGCCCGGCTTCGGGCGGTGGGGGACCTGATGGCCCACAAGCGCCAGCTGGACATCGCCCTGCAGCCGGACGGCAGCTACGATTTTCACCCCCAGTACGCGCTGATCGCGGAAGCCCTGACGGACGCGGATTACACCATCGCCAACCTGGAGACCACCGTCGGCAGGTATCGCGACACGGAATATTCCGGCTTTCCGCTGTTCAACACGCCGGAGGCGCTGCTCGAGGCGGTGAAGGACGCGGGCGTGGATTTTCTGACCCTGGCCAACAACCACATGCTGGACCGCTATTTCGAGGGTCTGGTGACCACCGTGGACAACGTGGAGCGCTACGGCTTCGACCACGGCGGGGCCAACCGCACCGCGGCGGAGAAGGACGCCCCCACCGTGGTGGAGGTGAACGGCATACGGATCGGCTTTCTGTGCTACACCCAGATGACCAACGGCATGGAGCGCTACTGCAACGCCGCCGTGAAGGAGTACGGCGTCAACTATCTGCGGTACGCGAATTTCACCCGGGACGTGCAGAAGCTGCGGGACGCCGGGGCCGAGGTGGTCATCGCGCTGCCCCATTGGGGCGAGGAGTACCGCCGCAAGCCCGAGGCCAACACCGTGGCGCTGGCGAAGAAGATGATCGCCGCCGGGGTGGACGTGATCTTGGGCAGCCACCCCCACATGGTGCAGCCGGTGCAATTCCTGGAGGCCGAGGGGGAGGACGGCGTCACCCGGCGGGGCCTGGTGGCCTACAGCCTGGGCAACTTCATCAGCAACATGACCGTGCGCTACACCGATTCCGGCATCATACTGGATTTCACGCTGCGGGAGCGCCAGGACGGCAGCTTTGCCGTGGAAAACGCGCGCTGCGTGCCCGTGTACTGCTGGAAGAGCGACAGCGCGATCCGCGCGGTATCCTCGCTGAAATACTATGACGAGGCCCCCGAGGGCATGGGCGCTGCCGTCTGGTCGCGGCTGAAGGAGAGCTTCCGGGAGCTTCGGGACCTGCTGGGCCCGGAGATCGAGCTGATCGCGGAGTGACGGCCGGCGTGAAAACCGGGCTTGTGCGTCCGGGGAAAATGTGGTATACTTGTTATGTGTGCGGCAGTGGCGGAATCGGCAGACGCCTCAGACTTAAAATCTGATACCTTCGGGTGTGCGGGTTCAAGTCCCGCCTGCCGCACCAGTTTGTTACGACATACCTATGATCAGGAGGGAAACCCGATGAAGATGTTCCGCAAGCTTCTCTGCGCCGCGCTGGCCGTAGCGCTGATCGCCGTGACCGCGGCGGGCGCCCTTGCCGCAGCCGTGGATCAAACCCTGTACAGGACCAACAGCGAGGGCACCCTCTATGATTACGTCTATCTCCAGCAGGTGGACGCAGGCTCGAATATCACCGGCGTCAGCAGCAGCAACACGAAGGTCATGAAGCCGGTCTCCCTGAACCGGGGCACGAATTCCCAAAGCGTGTACACCTATGAGGACGGCAAGACCCAGAAGACCAAGAGCTACAGCGCTTATCTGTATGTCAAGCTGCTGAAGAAGGGCAAGGCGACGCTGAAGTACACGGTGGACAAGACCAAATACACCAGGACCTATCAGGTCAAGAACTATGTCAACCCCCTCAGCAGCCTGGTGCTGACCGGCGTCGGCACGACCAACCTGAAGTCCAAATTCGCCAAGTACAATTTCGTATCCGCCACGCTGAAGAAGAACGCCAAGGCCGGCAAGGTGAAGGCGAAGGCCGCCAGCGGCTGGAAGATCCGCTCGGTCGAATGGCAGGATTGCAAGAACAACACCCGGTATCTGTACAGCAACGGCGGCGCGGGCGCTTCCTCCGTTTCGCTGAACGTGCCGAAGATGTTGAAGAGCGGCTACTACAATGTCACGGTTCGCTGCGTGAACACCGCGGACAAGGGCGAGCTGTACGTGGAATACGAGATCGGCAGCTGGTATTGAACCCTGTTTTGAAAAACGGCGCGGGCTGGCAACACCCGCGCCGTTGCAATACGAAGGGAGGAAACCATATGCAAATGATTTTCGGGCACCGCGGCGCATCGGGTTACGCGCCGGAAAACACGCTGGAGGCGTTTGAGCTGGCGGCGAAGCTGGGGGCCGACGGCGTGGAGCTGGACGTCCAGATCGCCAGGGACGGCGAGCTGGATCTGCGAGCAGACCACCGCCCAGCTGAAGAAGCTGCACTTCAACAGGACTCATCCGGAATTCGAGCACGCCACCATCCCCACGCTGCGGGAGGTGTGCGAGCTGCTGAAGCCCACCGGCCTGTGGATCAACATGGAGCTGAAGAACAGCCGCATATTCTATGAAAACCTTGAGGAAAAGTGCGCCAAGCTGGTGTACGAGACGGGCATGGAGGGCCGGGTGTTCTATTCCAGCTTCAACCACCACAGCATGCGGCGCATGAAGCAGATCGACGCCGGGTATACCTGTGGCCTGCTGTACGAGGCCACGATGATCGAGCCCTGGCAGTATGCCCGCAGCCTGGGCATGGACGCCATACACCCCCACTTCTCCGAGCTGCTGATCCCCGGCGAGGCCGAGCGGGCCCACGCGCTGGGCTTGAAGGTGAACGTATGGACGCCCAATACCGAAAAGGAGATGCGCGACGCCCTGCTGGCCGGGGCCGATACCGTGATCAGCAACTATCCCGACAGGGCGATGAAGGTGCGGGAAGGGCTGTAAAACCATTCTCAAACAGCGAAGGATCTTCTGCATTTGACCAACGATCATAATAACGCCACCGCCGGTTTTCCGGCGGTGGCGCTGCCATTTTGGGAAGCGTCCCTTCGCTTACGCGGCGGGCTCGAC
>CACYWI010000110.1 GCA_902778045.1 uncultured Eubacteriales bacterium | reverse complement strand
CACGATATCGCCTCCGGCGACAGCGGCTTGGCCGTGCGCCAGCTGCAATCCGCGCTGGTCAGCGGCGGGCTGATGAACCGCATGCCCGACGGCAAGTACGGCAAGGAGCTGGAGAGCGCCCTGGACAAGCTGCACAGCTATCTGGAATCCGAGGGCGACGTGAACGCCGAGCTGTTTGCCGATCCGAAGGCCGTCAGCGTCCAGGCGCAGCAGCTGCTCCGCGACGGGCTGCTGGGCTACAGGACCGCCGACACCGGCGATAAGACCGAGGCGCTGCGCATCCAGAACCGGCTGTATACGCTGTGCTACCTGCCCAAATCCGGCATCGACGGCAAGTTCGGCCGCAACAGCGAAAGCGCCATCGCGGACTTCCAGTCCGCCAACGGGCTTGTGCCCACCGGCGAGGCCGACGAGGCCACCCAGAGCCTGCTGTTCTCCGAATCCGCCGCGCCGAAGCCCTATCCCTATCGCATCGAGGTCAGCATCGACCGCCAGGTGGTGGAGGTATACCAGCTCCGGGACGATGGCGGCTACAGCCTGGTGCAGAGCTTTACCTGCTCCACCGGCCTGAACGACGCCACGCCCAGGGGCATCTTCCTGGAGGGGCACCCGGTGAACCGCTGGCACTACTTTGAAAAGTTCAACTGCTGGGCGCAGTATTCCTATGTGATCACCAGCGACATCATGTTCCATTCGGTGCTGTACAGCAGCAACAACGAAAACAGCCTGCGCAGCGGCTCGCTGTACGCGCTGGGCAACCCCGCCTCCCACGGCTGCGTGCGCCTGAAGGTGGAGGACGCCAAGTGGCTGTTTGAAAGCTGCAAGCGCGGCAAGGCGGCCATCATCATCCGCTGACGCGTGAAACGGCGACCGGCCCGTCCGGAACACGGACGGGCCGGTGTTTTATGACCCGATGTTGTTCAGCGCCATGTCCGCCGCCATCGAAAGCCGCGCGGCGACCTCCCCCACGCCCTCGACCTCCAGCGCGCCGTAGTCGCCAGCCAGGGCCCTGATCTCCTCCAGGGTCTCCGCAAGCGCCTCCTCGGCGTCCTCGTCGTCCCCGCGGATTTGGGACAGCATGAACAGCGCGTCCTCCAGCTCCGCGTTCAGGTCGTCCAGCGTGTCGTCGCCCGCCTGCTCGGCCAGCGCGTCCAGCTCCGACAGGATCGCCTCAAAGCGCTTCATGAATTCCTTCTCCGGAAACATATGCCTCGCCTCCCTGCTGATGACAGTATACAACGAACCGGCAAAACGCGCAAGGAAGCGCGGCAAAATCTTTTCGTCGCTCCGGCAGGACAACCGGCTTGTTTATCGAATATTATAATGATACGCACTTCAAAGGGGAATTGCTTCTATGGATTCACAAAAGAGCGCCCTGCGCGCGCTGCGCTCCGCGGTATCGATTTTGCTGGTGGCGATGTACGTCGCCGGCCTGGTCGCCATGCTGACCTCCCGGGTACAGCTCGGGCTGATCCTGTGGGTGGTCTCCACGCTGGGCGGCATCGGCCTGCTGTACTGGATCAAGACCCGTGACAAGAACCGCAAGGCCCAGGAAGAGGCCGCGCGGGACAAGGGCGAACCGGAGGCATAGCGCCGCATGCGAATGAGAAGAAAGCCCTGGACAGAGCCGGAGCTTGCCAACTGCCCCTACTTTATCGAGGAGCCGGCCATCCACAAGGGCCGCTGGCGGGCGTGCTTTCCGAAGGACCAGCCTGTGCACCTTGAGATCGGCTGCGGCAAGGGCGTATCCACGGCGCAAATGGCCCACGAAAACCCGGGCGTCAACTATATCGCCGTGGACGAGGTGCGCCACGTGCTGGCGGTATCCGTGCGCAACACCGACGCCGCCTACGGCCGGGAGAAGCCCGAAAACATCGTCTATTCCGCCGTGGACGCCATGCGCATCTACGACACCTTCGACCTGGCGGACGGCATCGGGCGCATCTACATCAGCTTTCCCAACCCCTGGGACGAGCGGGCCAAGCACCACAAGCGCCGCCTGACCCACAGCCGCCAGCTTTTGCAGTACCGGGAATTCCTGATGCCCGGCGGCGAGATCTGGTTCAAGACCGACGACGACGCGCTGTTCACCGCCAGCCGGCGCTATCTGGGCGAGAGCGGGTTTGAGATCGCCTACCTGACCGACGACCTGCACGCCTCCGGCTTTTCGCCGAACTATGAATCCGAGCACGAACGGCTGTACACGGCCCAGGGAAAGAACATCCATTTCCTGATCGCCCGCATGCTGCCCGATGAAGACATACACAAGCAGTAAAGGAGTTTGCCATGCGCCGACGTTTCCGGCCCCGCCGCCGCGCCCGTTTCTTCCTGATCCAGACCGTGGCGCTGTGGCTGTGCCTTATGGTGATCTGCCTGACCTGCTCGGGCTATACCCAGGGCGAGGTGGTGGCGCTGCGGGCGCTGGAGCACCTGGGCAAGCCCTATGTGCTGGGCGCCGTCGGCCCGGACCAGTTCGATTGCAGCGGCCTTGTGATGTACTGCCTGGGGCCGGAGGGGTTTGAGTTTCCCGTTCACGCCGCCGCGCTGATCGGCACGGACGAAAACTATCCCCTGATCGAAAAGCCCCGGGACCTGCTGGTGGGCGACGTGGTGTGCTTTGACACCGTGCAGGACCGCGACCCCAGCGACCACATGGGCTTTTACATCGGCGGCAACCGGTTCGTGCATGCCTCCTCCACCGGCGAGGTGAAGATCAGCGACCTGGCGGATTTCTACCTGGAGCGCTTTACCGGCGCGCGCCGCTATGCGCAGGTATACTACTACCTGCCCACCCGCCGGCAGATCTCCGATTGGTTCGACAGCACCGGCATCCCGGAGAAGCTGGCCCCGGTGCGCGCATGGATCGACGGGCTGAACATTCCCGAAAGGCTGCGGCCCGTGCGGGAATGGTTCGAGGGCCTGGGACTACAGGAAAAGTGGGTAAAGCTGAAGGGCAAGGCAGCGGGACTGTGGCGCAGCATCTTCGGCAAGGCCGAACAGGGGGCGAGCTGATGGAACTTGGTCAGTTTCAGGTGTACACCGGCGACGGCAAGGGCAAGACCACCGCGGCCCTGGGTCTTGCGCTGCGGGCCAGCGGCGCGGGGCTGCGGGTGTACATCGGCCAGTTCATGAAGCGCGGCGCCTTCAGCGAGATCAGGGCGCTGTCCGGGCTTGAAAACGTGCGCGTGGAGCAATACGGCCCGGGCCTGGGGCTGCTCATCGGCAGGGAAGCCGAAGGCGACGACCTGCGGTGCGCCGCAGAGGGATACCGCCGGATATGGGAGGCGCTGACCTGCGGCGCGTATGACGTGGTGATCGCCGACGAGATCCACTGCGCCATGGCGGCGGGCCTTTTGAACGAGGAGCAGCTGCTGGCGCTGGCGGACGCGCGGCCCGCCTCGGTGGAGCTTGTGTTCACCGGCCGCGGGGCCACATACGCCATACTCGAAAGGGCCGACCTGGTCACCGAGATGCGCCCGGTCAAGCACTATTACGACGATAAAAAGCTGCCCGCGCGAACGGGCATAGAGATGTAAGCATAACGCGATTCGACAGGAGGTACACACCATGAGATTCAAGGCCATACTCGCCGAGGCTGCCCGCAAGCGCTATCCGTTGTCCGTCATGCTGTTCGTGATCAGCGTGCTGGCGCTGCCCTTCCCCTACCTGTTCATCCGCTTCGGGCTGGAGCTGACCACAGCCTGGTGGACCGCCTTCGGCATCGCGCTGGGCATCGTGGTGGCCGGCCTGCTGGCGGGCGTCGCCTCCATCGTGGAGGATGTGCACGATGTGTCCATGCACACCGTGGGCTTCGACCTGGAGTGGACCGAGCCCGACGAGGAAGAGGAGCCCCTGGACGAGGCGGAACCGCCTGTCGAGGAGGAACAGCCCGGCCAGGAGGAATAGCCCTCTTGCAGATGCGCTGCGGCCGGCCCATGTGACAGGACATGGGCCGGCCGCAGCATTCATTTTTTTTGTACAAGCGCTACAGATTCTGCAGCGCCATCAGCCCCATGCAAACCGCAAAGGCGCCCGCCATCATCGCGGCGAAGGCTATGGGCCACTTGCCGCCCTTGTTGAAGCCGTAGAAGTCCTCCCAGTTCTTACCCTCCGGCGCAAAGACCGCCTTGTACAGGTACCAGACGCCGTACAGCACCACGGGCAGCATCCCCCACAGCGCAGTGGCAAACGCCATGCCGCGCCTTTCAAAAATCGCAAAGGACACTATGGCCAGCAGCGGCGTCAGCAGGTGCATGAATAGATCGCCCCCGCTCAAAAGCGGCTTCAGGCCACCCATGCTGGGACCCAGGAACAGGAACACCGTGAGCATCGTAACGGACACCGCCGCCGTGCCCACGTATTTGGCCAGCCAGGCCCAGCGCGCGCCTGGGGCCAGGCACATCAGAAGCGCCGAAATGGCGCAAAAGGCGTTGCTCTGCACCGTGAAGAACCGAAACGCCCGCCTGCCGTTTTCAAAGGCCCATTGACCCTCCCTTTTGAAGCAGCGAATGACCAGCACCAGGGTGACGGCGAATATGATCGCGTTGATCGCTATGGACATGGCACGCCTCCGTTCGTGAAGCATTTCCGCGCTTATTCTATCACAATTCTTCCACACGCGCAACGCTGTGTAAAATAATATCGACAGCGCTTGCGCAGGCGCGTCGCTTGTGATAGTCTGGAAGTATACTGTTCGACTTATCAATTCGCACACAGACAAGGGGGATTCGAGCTTGCAACTTGCAAGACCCATGACCGAAGGCACGCCCTGGAAGCACATCGTCCGCTTTGCCCTGCCGGTGCTGGCGGGCTCGCTGCTGCAGCAGCTGTACAACACCGTCGACGCAATCGTGGTGGGCAACTTCTCCGGCGAGGCTTCCCTTTCCGCCGTGGGCACCACGGGCAGCCTCGCCTTTCTGTTCCTGGCCATCGCCATGGGCTTCTCGGCGGGCAACGGCGTGGTGGTAGCCCAGCACTATGGCGCGGGCGACGAGGCGCAGGTGCGGCGGAACGCCTCCACCGGCATATTGTTTTTGATGGTGCTGGGCGTTATTTTCGCGGCGCTGGGCATCTCGGTGGCGCGGCCGGCATTCACTTACCTTGTGAACGTGCCGGAGAGCTACCTCGACCTGACGCTGCAGTATTTCCGGATCTATGCCTTCGGGCTGGTTTTCCAGTACGGTTACAACATATTCTCCTCGATCCTGCGAGCCGTTGGCGACAGCGCGGCCACGCTGTACTTTTTGCTGATCGCGTCGGTGCTGAACATACTGCTGGACCTGCTGTTCGTGGCGGCGTTTCACTGGGGCGTGGTCGGCGCGGCGGTGGCCACGGTGATCGCCCAGGCGGCATCGTTCGTAGCGGCCTATGTGTACATGACGCGAAAGTACCCGATCTTCCGCTTCAAGCTGAGCGACTACAGGTGGAGCGCGCCCCACATCCGCAAGACCGTGACCATCGGCTTCCCCATATCGCTGCAGCTGGTGATCGTGTCGGTGGGCCTCACGCTGATTCAGCGGGCCGTGAATGGCTTCGGCCAGGCGATGACTGCCTCCTTCACCGTGGGCAACCGCATCGAAATGTACCTGAACCTGCCCTGCAACGCCTTCCAGACCACGCTGGCTACCTATGCTGGCCAGAACATCGGCGCTGGCAGGCTGGACCGCGTGAAGGTGGGCACGCGGCAGACCATGGCGCTTTCGCTGGCGATGACGCTGGTCATCTCCGGCGCGGTGTGGCTGCTGGCGGACGACATCATTACGCTGTTTGGTCTCAGCGACCAGGCGGCGATCTACTGCCTGGCTCACCTGCGCACCGTGGCGCTGATCAACGTGATCCTGTCGATGTATGTGCCGCTGTTCGGCGTGTTCCAGGGGGCCAGCCACAGCGGCTTTCCCGCCATCGTGGCCACCTGCGCGCTGACCACCCGTGTGCTGGTGACCTATCTGCTGAAGGATTCTTCGTTCCTGGGCTACAGGATCATCTGGTGGAACGGCTTGTTCGGCTTCGGCATGGGCTTTATCGTAAGCTGGAGCTATTACCTGAGCGGGCGCTGGCAAAACAACGCGTCTATCACACGCGATTGAACTGAAAAGGAGGCAAAACCATGATCTATCGCGACTTTCAGGACCTGAAGCTGTCGAACCTGGGCTTCGGCGCGATGCGCCTGCCGGTGATCGATGGCGACGACGCCCGCATCGACGAGGCCGCCGCCCTGCGCATGGTGGACGAGGCCATGGCCGCGGGCATCAACTACTATGACACGGCCTGGGGCTATCACGCCGAAAACTCGGAGACCGTGATGGGCAAGGCGCTGGCCCGCTACCCCCGGGACAGCTTCTTCCTTGCCACGAAGTTCCCCGGCTACGACCTTTCCAACATGGGCAAGGTCGAGCAGATCTTCGAAAAGCAGCTGCAAAAGTGCGGCGTGGACTACTTCGACTTCTACCTGTTCCACAACGTGTGCGAGATGAACATCGACGCCTATCTGGACGACGAAAGGTACCGCACCTATTCCTATCTGATCGAGCAGAAGCGCAACGGCAGGATCCGGCACCTGGGCTTCTCCGCCCACGGCAGCATGGAGGTCATCCGCCGCTTCCTGGACGCCTACGGCAAGGACATGGAGTTCTGCCAGATCCAGCTGAACTGGCTGGACTGGGACTTCCAGGACGCCAAGGCCAAGGTGGCGCTGCTGAACGAATGGAACATCCCTGTATGGGTGATGGAGCCGCTTCGCGGCGGCAAGCTGGCAAAGCTCCCCGAGGCGGACGCGGCCAGGCTGAAGGCACTGCCTGTCCGGCATGTCCGACAGCGCCCAGCTTGCCGACAACCTGCGCACCTTCGAAGCCGACAGGCCGCTGAACGACGGCGAGCGCGAGGCCCTTTCGGAGATCGCCGCGGAGATGACCCGGCGCACCGCCCTGCCCTGCACCGCATGCCGCTACTGCACCACCCACTGTCCCCAGGGGCTGAATATCCCGTGGCTGTTGGAGCTGTACAACGAGCACGTGTTCACCGGCGGCGGCTTCATCGCGCCGATGGCGTTGATGGCGGTCCCCGAGGACAAGCAGCCCTCCGCCTGCCTGGGCTGCCGCAGCTGCGAGCAGGTCTGTCCCCAGCAGATCAGGATCTCGGA
>CACYWI010000109.1 GCA_902778045.1 uncultured Eubacteriales bacterium | reverse complement strand
TACACGCGGCCCTTGATGTCGAAGCGCTCGGCCACATCCGGGTGGATCTCGCCCAGCGCGGCCAGCGGCACGCCGTCCGCCTTCATCACGGCCTTGCGGCCCGGATGATAGTAGCCGTCGCCCGCGGCCTCGATGGAAGCGGTGACGCCGAACTTCGCCAGCAGCCACACCACGATGTTCTTCACGGTGAAGAAGTCCGCGTCCCCGCCGAAGGCGCTGAGGCACAGCGCGCGCTTCTCGGTGGGCAGCTCGCCCGCCTTTTCAGAGGGCACGAATACCTTGGACAGCTCAAACAGCATGCCCTTGGGGATGCCACGGTTCAGGTTGCCCGCCACGGTGTTCAGCATGCTGGGCACCAGCGAGGTGCGCATCACGCTGGTATCCTCACCCAGCGGGTTGCGCAGCACCACGGCCTTGCGGCGCGGGTCGTCCTCCGCCAGGCCCAGGCTGTCGATCCAGCGGGGGCTGATGAAGGAGTAGTTCAGCACCTCGTACAGGCCCATGCCCACCAGCGCGTCCTTCACCCGGTCGGCAAAGGCGGTGGCGGGGTCGCGACGGCCCGCCATGGTGACGGCGTTCATCAGCGTGGAGGGGATGTGGTCGTAGCCGTACATGCGCAGTACTTCCTCGGACACATCGGCCTCGGTCTCCATATCCTGGCGGAAGGCGGGCACCTCGCAGTGCAGCAGCCTGCCGTCCACCAGCGTGGTGTCGATGTACAGGCGGTTCAGTATGTCCTCCATGGTCTCGGCGGGCACGTCCACGCCGATGCGGCGGCAGATGCGGCCCACCTCGGCGTCGATCTCCACCGGCGCCTTGGGATTGGGATAGTGGTCGAACGCGCCGGGCACGACCCTGCCGCACTCCAGCATGTTCACCAGCATGCAGGCACGCTCCAGCGCCTCCATGGCCGTATCGGGGCACACGCCCTTCTCGAAGCGGCCGGAGGACTCGGTGCGGATGCCCAGCTTGCGGGCGGTCACGCGGTTGTTGGCCCGCTCGAAGGCCGCACACTCGAACAGCACGCTGGCGGTGTCGTCCACGATCTCGGATTCCTCGCCGCCCATGATTCCGGCCAGGCCGGTGGCGTTCTGCTTGTCCGCGATCACCAGCATGCTCTCGTCCAGCACGTGCTCCTTGCCGTCCAGCGTGGTCAGGTGCTCGCCGGGCATCGCGCGGGTCGAAGGCGTGCATCGGGTGGCCGGTCTCCAGCATCACGAAGTTGGTGATGTCCACGATGTTGTTGATGGGCCGCACGCCCGCGCCGTACAGGTACTCCCGCATCCACTTGGGGCTGGGGCCGATCTTCACGTCGGTGATCACCCGGGCGCAGTAGCGCGGGCACAGCGCGTCGTCCTTGACCTCGACACTCGCGTAATCCTCAAAGCGGCCCTCGCCGGTCTCCTCCACGGCGATCTCCGGCATCACGAAGTGCTCCTCCAGCACGGCGGAGGACTCGCGGGCCAGGCCCCACACGCTCAGGCAGTCGGGGCGGTTGGCCAGGATCTCGAAGTCCACCACGTCGTCGCCCAGGCCGAACACCTGCTTGACGTCGGTGCCGGGAGCCACGTCCTCGAAGATCTCGATGATGCCCTCGTCGCCGATGTGGGGGTACAGGCCCGCAGGTACGTCCAGCTCCGGGCCGGAGCACAGCATGCCGCAGGAAACCTCGCCGCGCATCTTTCCCTTTTTGATCTTCCCACCGGGCAGGGTCGCGCCGTCCAGCGCCGCGGCCACGCGCATGCCCGCGTGCACGTTCGGCGCGCCGCAGACGATCTGGATGGGCTCCTCCTCGCCCACATCCACCATGCAGATGTGCAGGTGGTCGGAATTGGGGTGATCCACACAGGACACCACATAGCCCACGACCACCTTGTCAAACTGCGCGCCGGTCCTGTCGATGCCCTCGACGCCGGTGCCGGTCATCACCATTTTGGAGGCGTATTCCTCCGCGGTCATGTTGATATCCACATATTCCTTAAGCCATTTCATCGGCACTTTCATATCGCATTAACCTCCGAAGCATTCTCAGTATCAATCGCGCGCGGCGGCGTGTACGCCGCGTGCGGAGGGCATTTTTCAGCAGGGAAATTCCATTTCCCGAATGAAAAATCCCAACCTTGCGGATTTTGCGGCCGGAGATTTTCCTGAAATCTCAAGCGAAATCCGGTGGGGGTGGCATTGGCGGGGGAGCCTGCTCCCCCATCCAAACGCGTCAGCGGTACTGGGTCAGGAACCGCAGGTCGTTTTCATACAGATACCGCAGGTTCGGGATGTTGTACTTCAGCAGGGAGATGCGCTCCACGCCCATGCCGAATGCAAAGCCAGAATACTTCCTGCTGTCGATGCCGCACATCTCCAGCACCTTCGGGTTCACCATGCCCGCGCCCAGCACCTCGATCCAGCCGGTGCCCTTGCACATGCGGCAGCCTTCGCCTTTACAATTCGCGCAGGTCAGGTCCACCTCGGCCGAGGGCTCGGTGAACGGGAAGAAGGACGGGCGGAAGCGGGTGCGGATGCCCTCGCCGTACATCTGGCGGGCGAACTCGTCCAGCGTGCCCTTCAGGTCGCCCATGGTGATGTTCTCATCGATCACCAGGCCCTCCATCTGGTGGAACACCGGGCTGTGGGTGGCGTCGGCCTCGTCGGCGCGGTACACGCGGCCGGGGCAGATCACGCGGATAGGCGGCTTGCGGGTGGTCATGATGCGGGCTTGCACCGGGCTGGTGTGGGTGCGCAGCACGATGTTGTCGTCCACGTAGAAGGTGTCCTGCGCGTCCCTGGCGGGATGGTTCTTGGGCAGGTTCAGCAGCTCGAAGTTGTAGTGGTCATACTCCACCTCCGGGCCCTCGACGACCTCATAGCCCATGCCCACGAAGATGTCCACCATCTTGCGCAGGGCAATGTTCATCGGGTGCAGCGAGCCGGCGCTGCGCTCGGGGCCGGGCAGGGTCACGTCGATGGCCTCGGCGGCCAGGCGGGCGGCCTTTTCCTTCTCGGCCAGCTCCGCGGCCCGCTGCTCCAGCTTCTCCTCCAGTGCGGCGCGCACGTCGTTCACCAGCTGGCCCATCTTCGGGCGTTCCTCCGGCGGCAGCTTGCCCATGCCCCGCAGCAGCGCGGTCAGCTCGCCCTTCTTGCCCAGCACGCCCACGCGGATCTGCTCCAGCGCGGCGCTCGCACGGGCCTCATCGATGTTGTTCAGCACGCGTTCGCGAATTTCACGAAGCATCTTTTCCATAGCGACACTCTCCTCGTAGTCTGTTCTCGCGGGCAAAACAAAGGCCCCGCCCCGCGCAAGGGGCGAAGCCGAATCGCTCCGCTGTACCACCCAGATTCGTTCAACCGCAGTTGAACCTTTCATTTCGATAACGGGAAATGACCCCGTTCGCGCCTACTGGTCCTTCAGCGCGAAGGCTCCGAAGTGAACTTCGCCCTGCCCGCGTCCGCCGGGCTTCCAGCCATGACCCGGCTCTCTTGGGAACGCGATGCGGGTTACTCTCTCCATCACCGCCAAATTGACATTATTTTAGCACAATGAACGGGCAATTACAACGCCTTCGCGGGAATTTAATGCGCGGGCTCCACGTCGATCACGCAATCCAGATCGATGCTGCCGCCGCCGGACAGCGCGATCCGCGCCTCGCTGGGCAGGATCTGGCGCACGGTGACCGACCGGGTGACATATTGCCCGCCGTTCTTGCGGGCGTCCGGCACGAAATATGTGATCTCCGCCTGTGCGGGCAGGCGCGCGCCCAGGCGCTTCAGCTTGGCGTTCAGCTCCTGCTGCTCCGCCTCGCTGAGCTCCACCCGCCGGTCCGTCAGCCGCGCGGCCTCGTCGATGGCGTCGCCATAGCCGGTCAGCGCGGCGAACGGCGCGAACTGGGCCGCCCGGTTCAAAAGGGACATGCGCGGATGCACCCGCGACTGATGATGGGGCAGGTCGATGATATCGCTGTAATCCCTGGGTCCGTCATTCTGCATATTGCGTGCCCTCCGTCATGCCCTGTGGCCGCCCACCTGGTCGTTCCTGTCGCGCTGGGTCGCGCCTTCCTCCAGGTTCATGCCCTTCAGGATGGCGTTCTTGCCGTACTTCTCCTTGATGGCCAGCACCACCTTCTGCTGCCTGCGCTCCTTCTCTCGCGCGGCCTCACGGGCGGCGTCCTCGTGGGCCAGGGCCTCGTAGTCGGTGAACATGTCCAGCTGCACGCTCTCGCCGGCCTTCTCCCGCTTCGCGGCCTCCTCGTCCCGGGTGTGGTTGGCCACCACATACATGCGCCGCACCGTCAGCTCCGGGTCCACCACGCTGTCGAACAGCGCCACCATGGCCTCGACGATCCGCCTGGTGGAGGAGGTATAGTCTCCCAGGTTGCGGCTGCCGTGGGCGGGCTTGGGCACCTCGCGGCCATAGTAATCGAAGGTCACCGGGCCGCGGTACCTTCGCCGGACCGCGGGGTCGGCCAGGTTGTCGATGTCATAGCCCACCGTCAGCACCACCTGGTCGCAGGCCAGGCCCTTGGCCACCAGGTCCAGCGCCAGGCTGTCGGTCATCTCCCGCACGATCAGCCGCGCCTTGTCGAAGGGATAGGGTCCCTGCAGCACCTGGCCCACGCTCAGGCTGGTGGATTCGGGCCTGTAGGCCTTGATATCGGAGATCCGGCAGGGCTCCCAGCCCCAGGCGTGATCGATCAGCAGCTCCGCGTTCACGCCGAACAGCTTGTAGAGCAGCTCCTCGTTGTAGTAGTCCCCCCTGCCCCCGACGGAGCAGCGGGCGATATCGCCCATCGTATACAGCCCTTCGGCCTCCAGCTTCCGGGCATAGCCCTTCCCCACCCGCCAGAAATCGGTCAGCGGGCGGTGGTCCCACATCAATTCACGATAGCTGCGCTCGTCCAGCGCGGCGATGCGCACGCCGTCGGCGTCGGCCTCCACATGCTTGGCCACCACGTCCATGGCCACCTTCGCCAGGTACAGGTTCGTGCCGATGCCCGCCGTGGCCGTGATGCCCGTGCGGAACAGCACGTCCCGCACCATCATCAGCGCCATGTAGTGCACCGTGTCCAGCCCCGCCCGCTCGGCCTCGGCGGCGTACAGATGGGTGTAGTTGGTCACGTCCATGAACATCTCGTCCACCGAGTACACGTGGATGTCCTCGGGCGCGATATACTTCGTATAGACGTCGTATACCCGGGTGCTGACCTTCATGTAGTGGGCCATCTGGGGCCGGGCGACGATGTAGTCCACCGCCAGCGAGGGGTCGGCGGCAAGCTGCGTCGCGTCGTGGGACTTGCCCGTCAGCCTGTGCCCCGGCGCGGCCTGTTTGCGCTCCCGGTTCACCTGGCGGATCTTCTGCACCACCTCGAACAGGCGGGGTCGCCCAGGCACGCCCCAGGACTTCAGCGACGGCGATACCGCCAGGCAGATCGTCTTTTCCGTGCGGCTCTCGTCCGCCACCACCAGGTTCGTGGTCAGCGGGTCCAGCCCCCGCTCGCGGCATTCCACGGAGGCATAGAACGACTTCAGGTCGATCGCGATGATATCCACATGCCCGCCTCCGTTCGTGCCGTATTTTCCACGTCTATTATACCAGCCCGGAACGCCTCCTGTCCACCCCGACGGAAAATCAGCGCGGAACGCGATTTTTTACATTCAGGGGACTTGACAAATCCGCCCGTTGGATGTATTATAATTAAGCGCTTTGCGAGAGTGAAGCCAAGGTCCCTTAGCTCAGCTGGATAGAGCGTCTGGCTACGGACCAGAAGGTCAGGGGTTCGAATCCCTTAGGGTCCGCCACAAACACCCGTTATCCCCATTTGGGAATGACGGGTGTTTTCTTGTTTTGCCCTGCCTCTGCCGGCCCGGTCCCGTCCCCCGGGCGCGACAGGCGCCGGGGCCGGCTTTCAACAGCGCAATGGACAGCAAAAACGTGATCTGCGTCGCAGATCACGTTTTTGCTGTTGTCGTTACTTTTGCTTCTTCCTGCGCTTGGCTGCCAGGACGATCGCCCCGACCAGCGCCAGCGCGCCGGCTCCGCCGAAGGCATAGGGCCAGACCGGCGTCTCGTCGCCCGTGCCCAGCATGCCCCAAAGCGGGGTGTCGTAATCGAACAGGTCGAACAGCTCTTCCAGCTCGGATTCGGTCTTATCCTCGAACCGCGGCACCGGCGTGCCGGAATTGCGGCTCTCGACCACCACGACGCCCATCGGCGTGTACCTGGAGGTGGTGGTGGTGCTGGTGATCAGCAGCTCGTTGATGACCTCCGTATTCCCGTTGAAGCGGGTGAAGTAGCCCCTGACGCTGTCCTCGCGCAGCGAGTACTTGTAGGTATTGCCGTATCCGTCGTCGGCGGGCAGCCTGCCGAAATCGAACTCCCAGCCGTCCTCGGCCGTCACGGTGCGGCTGTCGATCTCCTCGCCGTCGCGCAGCAGGCGCACGGTGATGGAATCGGGCCGCCTGCCCCTCGCGTTGTTGTTGTCGATCCAGGTCTTCTTGCCGGCCAGGTTCACATAGTCCTCCGGGTTTCCGGGAATCAGCTCGTTGGTGATGGTCGTGCCAGATACGCTGCCCTTGTAGTTTTCGACCGGCGCCTCCTGCACCGTGTAGGTCAGCGTCACGCCGTCCTCGTCCTCGGCGGGCAGGCCGTTGAAGGCGAAGCTCCAGGTATCGGAATCGGTGTTGCTCCACACGGGCGTGGCGTTCACGCTTTCACCGTTGGCATACAGCCGCACGGTGATGCTGTCCGGGCGGGTGCCGTGGGCATTGCCATCGTCCACCCAGATCTTCTGGCCGGTGATGTTGGTCGTGCGCCTGCCCGGTCCGGGCCCGCCCGGCGGGGGCGCGGGCGTTGCGGTGGGCGTCGCCGTGGGCGTCGCGGTCGGCCTTGCAGTCGGCGTCGCGGTGGGCCTCGCCGTGGGCGTTGCCGTAGGCACCGCGGTCGGCGTCGCCGTGGGCGTCGCGGTCGGCGTTGCCGTGGGCTTTTCCGAGGGCTTCGGCGTCGAAGTCTCATAGGCGTCCTTGATCGTCACGGTATAGCTGCGCGTAATCTTCCGGGTCTCCGGGTCGCGCGCGGGGATGGTGACGATAAACGGCATGGCCGTCAGGTTTTCGACCGAGCTGTGCACCACGCCCAGATAGACGCCGTCCTCCAACCCGCCAAAGGTGGTTTCGCCGTTCTTCATGGCCTGCGCGGCGTGCCTGTAGCCGCTGGGGATCGACTTCGCCATCGTCTCAGCGATCTCACCCAGCTGGCCGGAGGTCTCGGCCTCCAGCACGCCGTAGTCCTTCAGGTCGTCGTACATGCGCCAGCCGGCCTTCGTGTCGGAATCCGCGTTGCCGATCTGATACAGCGTCACCGATATGTCAGAGCCGGCGGGCAGCTGCTGGTAGGTTACCTCCCGCAGCGCCACCCTCAGCTTCCCCTGGCCGCCGTCAGCCCGCGCCATTGTGCCGGCCGAAAGTGCCGCGCCCGCCAGGATCAGCGCGCACATGAGAATCGCCAGGAGCCTTATGCCCTGTACGCCACCCGTTTTGCGCTTCATGCCTTGATTCACCTCATCCCTGAACTATCCATGCCGCTGCCCCGCGACGCATCCGTCCACCGGGGCTCACAGCCTCATTCGCTTCACCTTTGCCCGCCGCGCCTGTCGGCGGAGGCCGCCGACCAGCGTCAACAGCAACAGGCCCGCCACGGCCACCGGCCCGGAAAGCGCCAGCCAGACGCTCCAACCGGTCACCATGAGCGTATCGTCCCGAGCGGTCAGCGCCTGCGGCGAAGTCCGCCTGGCAATCGCCACGATCCTGCCGTCCTTCGGGGCCGCGGGATCGCGGGCAATCAGGGCGAGCCAGTCTTCCTCGCCCTCCGGCCACGCCATGGACGCGGCGTCCACCGACGTTGCCTGCACGATCTCACAGTCGACCCGCTCGCCCAGCGCCGACAGGCGCAGATGGTCGCCCGCGGTCAGGCGGCTCAGGTCGATACAGGCGGCTCAGGTCGATAAGCTCCACGGTGACCGCGCAGCGCGCGGGCGTGCCCTCCACCATCAGCCCGGTACCGGCCACATGGCGCGCGCCGGGCTGCGCCGCGTTGCCGCGCCATACCGGCAGGGTCGCGCCCAGCTTCGGGATCTCCAATACGGCCAGCATGCCGTTGAGATCCGGCAGCATGGCCTCGCTCGACTCCGACGCTCCCGGTTCGCCGTAGGGATCGAACAGCGCGGCATTCTCCGGCGCGACGGTTCGCGCCTGATCCAGCATCGCCTCAAGTCCGGATGGCCCGGCGGCTTCAACGGCGCGGCGATAATCCTCCACGGCCGCGGCCATTTGCCGGAGGCGGATCTGCTCCCGGACCACGGGGGTCAGCGCCAGCGCCAGCACACCCGCGATCAGCGCCAGCTTCAACAGCTTCAGCAGTAATCCTCTCATGATGTCCAAGCGCCGCTCGTCACGGCTCCATCAGTATATTTCCCATTCGGTGCGCCGGCCACAGGACCACCAGCGGCCAGCCCAGCACATCCTCCCCGTTCACCATGCCGAAGCGCACGATCCGGCTGTCCAGCAGCGCTTCCCGATCGTCGCTCAGCACAAACAGGCTGCCCTCGGGCACGGTGACGGGAAATGTCACCTCCACCTCCGCCGGGTGGACCGCCTCTGCGGGTGCTTCCTGTTCCTCCGGCTCGATGAAGGGGTTCTCTATGGCGCCGCCCGGCTGCGCTTCTTCCGGCTCAGGCGTCGCGCGCCACAGGGCGTAGGGCTCCTCCAGCGGCGCGCCGTTCAGGCTGACATGGCCGCCCTCGTCGACGGCGATCTCATCCCCCGGCAGGCCGATGATCCTTCGCACCGCCTGGCGGTGCAGGCCGCTGTCCGAATAACGGAGCAGCACCAGCGCGCCGCGCTCCGGCTCCCTGTGAAACAGCGGGGAATCCGACCGCAGGCACAGCGCCACATCGCCGCTGCGCAGCGCGTCGCCCATGGCCAGGGTGCGCACCCTTACCAGTGAAAAGGCGAACCGGGCCGCCAGCGTTCCGACGATCAGGGCAAGGGCCAGCACCACCGCCGCGCCCACGCGGAAGCGGCGTCGCGCGGTCCTGTCGGCCTCGCGCAGCAGCTCATGGCGCACCTGCGCCTCCGTCACCCGTCCCAGGCGGCCGTTCATCGCCTGCTCCTTTGCCGTCGCTGCTTGCGGGAGGTCGAAGCCAGCATCCACACCAACAGCAGCAGCAGCATCGGCGCGGCCAGCACCGGCGCGACCAGCACCGGCTGGATCTGCGTGGCGTCGGACACCACGCGTATGATGGTCTCCATCTCCTGGTTCTCGGTGCGGTGGCCCCGCACCAGCAGGCGGTGAGAGTTGATGCGGATCGATGGCCAGGCTGTCCATCTCCTCCGGCAGCACGATCAGCACCTGGTCGACCTCATAGGTCATGATCCTGTCCAGCACGCGGATCACGAACAGGTCCTTTTCCTCCAGCTGGTCCAGGTCGGTAAACAGCTTGGCGGACGGCAGGCCCCGGTGGCCGGACAGCACCGTGTGGGTGCCGGGCTCGCCGATGGGCAGCGAGCTGCCCTCGATGTGGCCCACGGCGATCTGCAGCACGGCCTCGTCGGTGCCGTGGTAGATCGGCAGCGTGCAGTTGATCTTCGGGATCTCGATATAGCCCATGATGCCCGAGCCGGTGAGGTTCAGCATCCCCTCGTATTCCGCGTAATCCGCTTCGCTCATCATGAAGCGGTTGGGCAG